>NZ_JAAGPP010000363.1:0-1314 GCF_017104975.1 Burkholderia sp. Ac-20344 | reverse complement strand
TCGATGCCCATGCGGGCAATCGCAGGAGAGCACTGCTGGCTCATGGCACACCTCCGAGGACGGAAACAGGCGTCGGCCCAGATTACGCGATTACGGGAGGGGCGGACCATCCTATTAGTGGTGAGCGTGCGTATTTCGGGGAACGTGATCAGCGATTTCGGTTGAACGTGATCAGTGGTTCCGATTGATGGTGATCGGCCGTTTCGGTCGAAGGTGATCGCTGATCACCGGTTTCCGAAACGAGCGATCATCTTGCCGAAACGGGTGATCACGTTCCCGGAATGAGTGATCAGCGAACCGAAACAGCTGATCACGCGACCGAAACGGGATAGCCGTTCCGGCTCGGCGGTGGTGTTGCGCATGTGATCAACGACGGGCGTTAGCCTTGATCCTTTTTAGGGGACAGGTTGATGCCGGCACATCGGATGAGCATGCGCAAACTGAAGGAAGTACTGCGGCTGAAGTGGGCGTGCGGCCTGTCGCACCGCCAGATCAGCCGCGCGATCGGCATCAGCGTCGGCGCCATCTCGGCATACGCCGCCCGCGCGAGCGCGGCGGGCCTCGACTGGGCTACCGTCGAACCGCTCGCCGACGACGAGCTCGAGATCAGGTTGGACCTGCCGGAGGAAACCGCGGTCCCGACCCGCCGGGTCGAACCGGATTACGCGGCGATGCACCGCGACCTGCGCCGCAAGGGCGTGACGCTGCAACTGCTCTGGGAGGAGTACGTCGAGGCTCACCCAGGCCAACGCACCTATCGCTATACGCAGTTCTGCCAGCGGTACAAGGACTGGGCTGCGGCGCTGAAGCGCTCGATGCGCCAGCAACACCGCGCCGGCGAGAAGCTGTTCGCCGACTTCGCCGGGCAAACCGTGCCGATCCTCGGCCGCGACGGCGGCGTCGCGTTCAAGGCCCACGTGTTCGTGGCCGTTCTCGGCGCCTCGAACTACACCTATGCATGTGCGACGCGTTCCGAGACCATGCCCGACTGGATCGGCAGCCTGATCGACGCGTTGGAATTCTACGGCGGCGTTCCCGAGTTGCTGGTGCCCGACAACCCCAAGGCATTGATCGCCAAGGCGGATCGCTACGAACCGGTGCTGGGCAACACCACGCAGGACTTCGTGAACCACTACGCGACCGCCATGTTGCCAGCGCGTCCGCGCAAGCCGCAGGACAAGGAGTATGTTTCACATTGCACCTTGTCCGGTAGTTGGAGCGACGATGAAGGTTGCTTGTGTAGCTTTGCGTCCACCAGTGCCCTTTACGAGAAGGACATTCCCCAGGGGTTCGTACAGGCACCGGTGATCATGC
>NZ_JAAGPP010000362.1:0-1356 GCF_017104975.1 Burkholderia sp. Ac-20344 | reverse complement strand
TTCCCGATCTGCCCGCGGGGGCGCGCAAGAAACCGCGCTCGGCGCCCGATCCGGCGCAGGTGGGCCAGTTCGATGCGCTGATGCAGCCGGGCGCATCGCCGGCCGCGCCGCCGTCTTCGTCGGGCGTCGCAATGTCGCGCGCGCCGGCGGATGCGGCGCCGGCCGTGCAGATGACGCCCGCGCAGGCGAACCAGTCGTCGCTCGTCGAGCGGTTGCGCACCTACGGCAACGATCTCGACACGCGGTACGCGAACATCGACAAGCATCGCAGCGAGATGCTGACGTCGATGGCCGACAGCCGCAGCGATCCGATGATGACGATGGTGAAGGCGATGGATTTTCAGTGGACGGCGACCACCACGATTTCGGAATACCAGTTGAGCCTGTCGGTCGCGCAGGCGGCGAACGGCTTCACGCACACGGTGCTGAAGACGCAGGAGTGATGGCGTGCGCGCGTGCCGCAGCAGGCCGCGCACACACGGAAGCGGACAAACCATGACGACGATCGATTCGACGCCGCGCGCGCATGCGTGGCGCAGCCGGGCGGCGCGCGCGCTGCTCGCGGGGCTGCTCGTGCTGCTGGCCGGGTGCCAGAAGGAGTTGTACTCGGGCCTGTCGGAGCGCGATGCGAACCAGATGGTCGCGGTGCTCGGCGACGCGGGCATCAGCGCGTCGAAGGACAACGACGCGCGCGACACGTCGGACCGCAACGCGTGGTTCGTCAGCGTCGCGGACGGCGACATGCAGTCGGCGCTCACGGTGCTGCAGGCGAACGGGTTGCCGAAGCCGAGCTACGCGAGCCTCGGCGAGCTGTTCCAGAAGCAGGGCCTCGTGTCGACGCCGGCCGAGGAACGCGTGCGCTACCTGTACGGCGTGTCGCAGGACCTGTCGCGCACGCTGCAGGACATCGAGGGCGTGGTCGTCGCGCGCGTGCAGGTCGTGATTCCGGAGAACGATCCGCTCGCGGACAAGATCAAGCCGTCGTCCGCGGCCGTGTATATCCGCTACCGGCCCGGCGTCGACCTGCGCGCGATGGCGCCGATGGTCAAGGATCTCGTCGCGCACAGCATCGAAGGGCTGCAGTACGACAACGTGTCGCTGTTCCTGCAGCCGGCCGCCGCGCGCGCGGCGCGCGTGGACGGGATCGGCAGCGCGATGACCGACATCGTGCGGCTGCGCTCGCCGCTCGGCTGGCTCGTGTTCGCGCTGATCCTGCTGACCTGCGCGGTGATCGCGCTGTCGGCGGCGCGTGGCTGTCGGGGCGATACGCGTTGTAACGGGTCGAATACTCGTCGATCAGCGCGTCGATCAGCGGTTGCGCGCGGACGTCGAGCGGTGTCGTGTCGATGATGCGGT
>NZ_JAAGPP010000361.1:0-999 GCF_017104975.1 Burkholderia sp. Ac-20344 | reverse complement strand
CGACTTGCCCGCGCCGTTCGGCCCGATCAGCGCATGACGCTCGCCGGCCGCGATGCTCAGCTCGACGCCGTCGAGCACCGTCTGCGCGCCGAAGCGCTGCACGACGCCGTGAAGCGCGATCGCGTTGCCGTTCATCGCCCGTCCTCCCGCTTGCCGGCCTGCCCACCCGACACGAGCCGCGCGCGCCAGCCCCACAGCAGCGTGCCGATGGCGGCCGCCGAGCACGCGACGGCCCAGCCGACCGGCGTATCGGCATCGATGCTCCATGCGCCGAACGCGAAGCTCGCACCGTCGTCCTGCCCGAAGCGCCACGCATAGCCGAGCTCGGCTGCGTAGACGATCGCGACGCCCCAGAACATGCACGCGCCGGCCGCGCACAGCATGCGCCACCGCTCGGCCGCCGGCGCGCCGCGCCGCAACGCATGCGCGAGCGCTTGCACGATCCCGGCGATCCCCCCCGGCGCGGCAACGACGATCGCAACGAACAGCACGCCGAGATACAGCGCCCATGCACGCGACACGCCCGCGACGACGATGCTCAGCGCGGTCAGCACGGCCGCACCGGCCGCCGGCCCGAAGAACGCGCCGGTGCCGCCGATCACCGCGGCGATCAGCACGGTCGCCGAACGCGCCATCGATACGCTGTCGGGCGTCGCGATCTCGACGTCGATCAGCGTCAGCGTACCGGCGACGCCGGCGAAGAACGACGCGCAGGTGACCATTGCGAGCCGTACGCGGCGCGGATCGGTGCCGAGCGCGGCGACGCGCACGGAGTTGTCGCGCACCGCATTCGCGAGCCGCGCGAACGGCGTGCGCGTCAACGCATGCATCGCCCACGCCGACGCGAGGCACCACGCGGCGATCACCGCATAGGCCTGGACGGGTGCGCCGAAATGCCAGCCGCCCCACGGCGTGCCGCTCGCGCGGTCGATCGGCACGCCGCCGATCCCGCCGAACCAGGCGGGCACGCTCCACGCGGCGGCCGCGACGCATTCGATA
>NZ_JAAGPP010000360.1:0-1376 GCF_017104975.1 Burkholderia sp. Ac-20344 | reverse complement strand
CTGGACCTATCCGTGATTTCGTGGGCGGGGCATATCATGCGGAGTAAACGTCATGGATATGCCGATGAAGAAGAAAAGACAAACCGTAGCGCGTCAGGCAGCGGCCCGCGGGCCGCTGCCTGAGTTGCCCAAGGAACTGCTGGACCAACTGGTCAAGGGGCCGATGACGCCGACCGAGGTCCAGGATCTGATGCTGGCGTTCAACAAAGCGATCATCGAACGCGCAATGGGCGCCGAGATGAATCTGCATTTGGGCTACCCGTCCGGCCAGTCCAAGCCTACCGGGCAAGCCAACGAGCGCAACGGCGCCAGCGGCAAGACGGTCATCACCGATCGTGGCCCGGTTCGGGTCGAAGTCCCCCGCGATCGCGACGGCAGCTTCGAGCCGATTCTGATTCCCAAGCACGAGCGCCGCTTCACCGGCTTCGACGAACGCATCATCGCGATGTACGCCCGCGGCATGAGTGTGCGCGAGATTCAAGGGTTTCTGGCCGAGCACTACGGCACCGAAGTGTCGCCCGACTTCATCAGCTCGGTCACCGACGAGGTGATGGTCGAGGCGCTGAGCTGGCAGAACCGCCCGCTCGAGCCAATGTACCCGGTGGTGTTCTTCGATGCGCTGCGGGTCAAGATCCGCGACGACGGCGTGGTCAGCAACAAGGCCGTCTATCTGGCCTTGGGCATTCAGGCCGACGGCCAGCGCGACGTGCTGGGCCTCTGGATCGAGCAGACCGAGGGCGCCAAGTTCTGGCTCAAGGTGTTCAACGAACTCAAGACGCGCGGCTGCCAGGACATCCTGATCGCCGTGGTCGATGGCCTGAAGGGGCTGACCGAAGCCATCAGCACGGCCTATCCGCGGACCACCGTTCAGACCTGCATCGTGCATCTGATCCGCAACAGTCTGGAGTACGCCAGCTACAAGGACCGTAAGGCGCTCGCCGCAGCCCTGCGCCCGATCTACGCAGCCGCTAGCGAAGAGGCGGCAAGGCAGGCGTTACAGGACTTCGCCGACGGCCCGTGGGGCGAGAAATATCCGACCATCGTGCAATCGTGGCAGCGCGCCTGGGAGCACGTCATACCGTTCTTCGTGTTTCCGCCGGAGATTCGACGGGTTGTGTACACAACGAATGCCATTGAAAGTCTGAACATGCAACTGCGCAAGATCATCAAGACCCGTGGTCACTTCCCCAATGACGAGGCGGCGATCAAGCTGCTCTGGCTGGCGCTGCGCAACGTGCTGGCCAAGACCGTGCGGGCCGCCTTCGACTGGAAATCAGCGATGAACCAGTTTGCTATCCTGTTCGGCGAGCGATTCACGCAGGCGCGTGGATAACCTGTTGTTCAACCGCCTCGCCCACAAAAATGCGGACAGGTTC
>NZ_JAAGPP010000359.1:0-233 GCF_017104975.1 Burkholderia sp. Ac-20344 | reverse complement strand
AGTATACACTACACCGACCACAGCATGTAGACAGAATCACGGCGAGGGTCATGAGTAATGGGCATGGAAAGCAAAGTAGCAAGTTAATCAAAACAAATGAGGCAAGGATCAGTGAGAAGAAAGTAGTGTGAACAGCAACTTGGGAAGGGAGGCGTGGCACAATTAGTGGGGGACGAAATGGTTGAGAAGTAAGGGAATACGGTGAGACAAGAGGAGACATATTTTTTTTTTTA
>NZ_JAAGPP010000358.1:0-1046 GCF_017104975.1 Burkholderia sp. Ac-20344 | reverse complement strand
CGAGCAGCCGCGCGGCCTCGAGCGGATGCGGCGTCAGCACGCACGGATTGTCGCGCGCACCGCGCGTGGCGACGGCGGCCGCGAGATCCGCATGCGTCGCGACGAGATTCAACGCGTCCGCATCGAGCAGCGTCGCGGCGTCGTGCGCGAGCACGTCGCGCACGAGCGTCGCCGCGGCTTCGCGCGTGCCCAGCCCGCAGCCGGCCGCGATCGCGGTCATCGCGTCGAGATCGAGCCTGTCGGCCGGATGCAGCATCAGTTCGGGGAACGGCGGGTCGTACGGCGGCGCACCGGTGCCGAGGAAGCCGACGTGCACCTTGCCGGCACCGGCGAACAGCGCGGCGCGCGCGGCCAGGATCGGCGCGCCGCACATGCCCGTGTCGCCGCCGAGCACCGCGAGACTGCCGAACGTGCCCTTGTGGGACGCGAATGCGCGTGCAGGCAGGGCGGCGGCGAACCGTGCGGGATCGTTCAACACGATGGCCGGCGCGGCGGGCGGCGCGACGTCGAGCGAGGCGACGTCGATCTCGCCGGCAAGATCGCGGCCTTCGCCGGTGTAGAGGCCCGGCTTCGCGCCGATGAAGGTGAGCGTATGAGTGGCGGCGACGGCGACGCCCGCGCCGACGATCCGGCCCGTATCGCTGTCGAGCCCGCTCGGCACATCGAGCGCGAGCACATGGCCGCCGCGCCGCGCATGCGCGGCGATGCGCGCGGCCTGCTCGGCGAAGGCGCTGTCGAGCGCGCGGCCGAGACCGATGCCGAACAGCCCGTCGACGACCCATGCATAGCCGTCCAGCGAAGCGGGCGGCGTGGCCGACAGCGGCACGCCGGCTGTATGCGCGAGGCCGAGTGCCCATTGCGCGTCGTCCGGTTTCACCGGCACCGGCATCCACGCCTGCGTCGCGACGCCAAGCTGCTGGAGGTGCGCGGCGGCAACCAGCGCGTCGCCGCCGTTGTTGCCTGGGCCGACCGCGAACCAGATGGGGCGGTCGTCGCCGGCTGCGCGCTCGGACAGCCAGCGCGCGGCGGCGGCGCCGGCGCGACCG
>NZ_JAAGPP010000357.1:0-1119 GCF_017104975.1 Burkholderia sp. Ac-20344 | reverse complement strand
CCCGCTGTCCGCGCGGGTCGCGCGCGCCGCGCTGTTCGCGGCGCTGCTCGTCGTATGTGCCGCGGTCGCCGCGCCGCCGATCGCCGAGGCGCCGCCGGCTGCGCATCCGGTTATCGTGATCCCCGTCAACGGAGCAATCGGGCCGGCCAGCGCCGACTTCATCGTTCGCTCGCTCGAGCGCGCCGCACGCGAACATGCGCCGCTCGCCATCCTGCAGCTCGACACGCCCGGCGGGCTCGACACGTCGATGCGGCAGATCATCAAGGCCATCCTCGGCTCGCCGGTGCCGGTTGCCGCATTCGTCGCGCCGGGTGGCGCGCGCGCCGCGAGCGCAGGCACCTACATCGTCTATGCGAGCCACTTCGCGGCGATGGCGCCCGGCACCAATCTCGGCGCGGCATCGCCCGTGCAGATCGGCGTCGGCGGCGCTACTCCGCCGGGCGCGAACCCCGCTGCGCCACGGGCGCCCCCGGCCGGGACGCCGGGTGCATCGGGAACCGCGGGCACGTCGCCCGCCGCGCTGCCGAACGACACGCAATCGACCGAGACCCGCAAGGCAATGCAGGATGCGTCGGCCTATATCCGGGGCCTCGCACAGTTGCGCGGGCGCAATGCCGAATGGGCCGAGCGCGCGGTGCGCGAAGCCGTCAGCCTGTCGGCCAGCGAGGCGCGCGCGCAGCACGTCGTCGACCTGATCGCGCAGGATCCGGCCGACCTTGCGCGCCAGCTCGACGGCCACAGCGCGACGACCACCGCCGGCACGGTGCGGCTCGCAACCGCGCATGCGCCGCTCGTCGCGGTCGAACCCGACTGGCGCAGCCGCTTCCTGTTGATCATCACCGATCCGAACGTCGCGCTGATCCTGCTGACGATCGGCATCTACGGCCTGTTCTTCGAATTCGCGAACCCCGGCTTCGTGCTGCCGGGCGTCGCCGGCACGATCTGCCTGCTGGTCGGGCTGTTCGCGATGCAGTTGCTGCCGATCAGCTATGCGGGCCTCGGCCTCGTGCTGCTCGGTCTCGGCTGCCTGGTCGCCGAGGCATTCCTGCCGACCTTCGGCGTGCTCGGTTTCGGCGGGATCGTGTCGTTCACGATCGGCGCGCTGATGCTGATCGACAA
>NZ_JAAGPP010000356.1:0-233 GCF_017104975.1 Burkholderia sp. Ac-20344 | reverse complement strand
AAAAAAAAAAATAAAAAAAAAAAAAAAATATCATCCTCTATGTCACAATACTCATCTTCTTACTATTGTCGATCAACATCCCCTACACACTAATCAATCTACATTCAACCCCTAATACTAATCGTCTCATCTAATCTTATGTTAGCGTTGCTGCCACTGCGTGCATATCGCTCCGAGTCACTGGTCCTTGTCTACTCTACACATTCACCTACACACATCTGTTCTCTTCCTCT
>NZ_JAAGPP010000355.1:0-1445 GCF_017104975.1 Burkholderia sp. Ac-20344 | reverse complement strand
TGAACTGCACCCCAAAAGTTGGACACCCGTCCAACCTTTGGGGTGTTTTTCATGACGAAGTACAACGAGCAGTTCAAGCAACGCATCGTTGACGAGTATCTTGCCGGCGGAATTGGTATCAAGTCGCTGGCTGCCCGGCACGGCGTGGGGCGTACGGTGATCCGGCGCTGGGTCGCAAGCTACCGGGAGCATGGCAACGCAGGATTGCGCAAGAAGCACACTTGCTACGACGCCGAGTTCAAGCTGTCGGTACTACAGCGCATGTGGCGAGACGAGTTGTCATACGGCCAGGTATCGGCCTTGTTCGATATTCGCGGCGCGGGCTGCGTAGCCGGCTGGGAGCGCCTGTATCATGAGGGCGGTATCGATGCACTGCCCCCTCGCCGACGAGGGCGCCCCCGAAAGATGGCCACTTCACTTCCACCCAAACCCACCGAACCCGGCACACCGGATGAACGCTCACGCGAGGAATTGCTCAAGGAAAACGAGTATCTGCGTGCGGAGGTGGCCTACCTAAAAAAGCTCGATGCGCTGCTGGCGAAGAAGCAGGCAGCGCAAAAGAAAAAGCGCAAATAGTGCACGAGCTTAGGCAGCATCATCCGGTAGCGGCACTTCTGAAGGCGGCCGGTTTGGCGCGCAGCACGTTCTATTACCAACTCGGGACGCTGAACGTTGACGATCGCCATGCCGATCTCAAGGCAAAGATCCGGGCGGTGTTCGACCATCACAAGGGCCGCTACGGCTATCGACGCGTCGCGGCTGCGATTCGGCAAACTGGGCATCTCGTCAACCACAAGGCCGTGCAGCGGCTGATGCAGCAATTGCAGTTGAAGTCCCTGCTACGCCCGAAGAAATATCGTTCGTGGCGAGGTGAGGTCGGCAAAGCTGCGCCCAATCTGTTGCAACGTCAGTTCAGTGCCACGCAAGCCAACCAGAAGTGGGTGACGGATGTGACGGAATTCAATGTCGGTGGCCAGAAGCTGTACCTGTCGCCGGTGATGGATCTGTACAACGGCGAGATCGTGGCCTATCAGATGGATCGGCGGCCTAGCTTCGAACTGGTCAGCAGCATGCTGAAGAAGGCATTGGCCAAACTCAAACGCACGGACAGTCCGCTATTGCATTCGGACCAAGGCTGGCAATACCGAATGCCGGCGTTTCGCCGGCAACTGAAGCGACGCAAGCTGACTCAAAGCATGTCCCGCAAGGGGAACTGCCTCGACAATGCTGCGATGGAAAGCTTCTTCGGCACGCTCAAGTCCGAGTGCTACAAGGGACATCGCTTCACTTGCGTGGAGCATTTGCGCGACACGCTCGAGCGCTACATCCACTACTACAACCACGAACGCATCAAGCTCAAGTTGAAAGGGCTGAGTCCCGTGCAATACAGGACTCAGCCCTTGGGCGCCTAGCCTTTAACCGTCCAACTTCGTGGGGTCAGTTCA
>NZ_JAAGPP010000354.1:0-1487 GCF_017104975.1 Burkholderia sp. Ac-20344 | reverse complement strand
CGCGGCTGTTCGAACGCGTCGACGGCTGGCCGCTCGGCCTGCAGCTCGCGATGGCCGCGATGGCGCGCTCGGCCGATCCGCGCCAGGCGGTCGACGCGCTCGCCGCCCGGGTCGACGGCACGCGCGACCGGCTCGTCGAGCTGCTGCTCACGAACCTGTCGGCCGACGACACGGCGTTCCTGACCCGCACGAGCGTCGCCGATCGCCTGCATCCGTCGTTGTGCGCCGCGCTGCTCGACGATGCGGACGCGCCCGACCGTCTCGCGCGGCTCGCACGCGACACGCCGTTGTTCATTGCATCGGACGATTCGGACTGGTGCCGGCTGCATCCGCTCGTGCGCGACACGCTGCGCGACCGCCTGGCCGCGGGCCCCGACGCCGAGCGCAGCGCGCTGCATGCGCGTGCGGCCGCGTGGCTCGACGCACACGGGATGACCGAGGAAGCCGCCCGCCACGCGTATGCGGCCGGCCAGTTCGAGGTGGCGTATGCGCTCGCGCAGCGCTGTCTCGAGGATGCGATCAAGCAGGGCCGCATCAACGACGTGCTCGACTGGCTCGCGCTGCTGCCCGATGCGGAGCTCGACAAGCGTCCGACGCTGCGCGTCGCGGTTGCCTGGGCGCTGGCGCTCGGCGAGCGCCATGTCGAGGCGCAGCGCCAGATCGCCGGCATCCTCGCGGATACCGGCACGCCCGCGGCGATGCGCTACGAATGCGCGCTGATCCTCAGCGCGGCCGCGTATTACGCCGACGAAATCGACCGCTTCGTCGCGCTGTTCGAACCGTGGGCCGACTTCACGCCGCCGGCGTCGACGTGGCTCGCGCAAATGCACGCCAACCGGCTCTCGGCGCGCGCGATCATCGTCGGCGAACCGGCGCAGGCACGCCGTTTCCAGCATGCCGCGCCGCGCGGCGAGACGGCGGCCGGGTTCGGCTATGTCGCGCGCTGGGGCGAGCTGATCACGGGCCTGAGCTACCTGCGCGAAGGCCAGGTCCGGCTGGCCGACGACGCGCTGTCGCCGGCGCTGGCACGCGCGGAAGCCGATCTCGGGCGCCGCCATCCACTCACTTGCATGCTCGCGGCGATGTGCGCGGCGCTCGCCTACGAGGCCGATCGCGTCGACCAGGCCGCCGCGCTGCTCGCGAACCGGCTCGACGTGCTCGAACACTCGGGCACGCCCGATACCGTGCTGCTCGGCTATCGCACCGCCGCGCGCATCGCGCTGCTGCGCGGCGTCGAGCACCGCGCGATCGACCTGCTCGAAGCGCTCGACGCGATGGGCGTCGCGCGCCGCCTGCCGCGCCTGTCGGTCGCGAGTCTCGCCGAGCAGGTGCGCATTCATGCGGCGCGCTATCGCGAGGCGACCTGCCATGCGCTCGTCGAGCGGATCGATGCGATCGCCGCGGCGGAGTTTCCGTCGCACGGGCCGTTGTGGCGGCGCCCCGTCGTGCTGCTGCAGGCGACCGCGCATGCGGGCGCGGCGCTGGCC
>NZ_JAAGPP010000353.1:0-1558 GCF_017104975.1 Burkholderia sp. Ac-20344 | reverse complement strand
CTAGACACTATGACTCTCGTGAGGCAAAGGCTGGCCTGCCGTGAGGAATCAGACGCGGGTTAGCATTGCTGCCAGAGCCGCACGGTGCGGACAGGGCCGCACCCGGCGATTTCCGGCACGGAGGCCAGCATGGAACACGATAGCACTACGCTGTACGTCGGTCTCGATGTACACAAGGAATCGATCACGGTCGCGTATGCGCGCGGTTCGGGTGAAGTCGAGCTGCTGGGCAAAGCTGGCACGACGCAGGCGGATGTCGATCGCCTGTGCAGGCGCCTGCAGTCAAAGGCACGGCACGTCTGCGTTGTCTACGAGGCCGGTCCATGCGGCTACGGGCTTTACCGTCAGCTCGTGCAGAAGGGATTCGGGTGCATGGTGTGCGCCCCATCGCTGATTCCGAGGAAACCGGGCGAGCGGGTCAAGACCGACCGGCGCGATGCGATCAAGCTGGTGCGATCGCTGCGCGCCGGTGACCTCTCATCGGTATACGTGCCCACTGTGGACGATGAAGCGTTCCGCGATCTGGCACGCACGTGGGTGAGCGCCAAAGACGACCTGAAGCGTGCCCGGCAACGAGTGAAGGCCTTTCTGCTCTCGCATGGGGTGCGCTATACCGGCCGCGCCGACTGGGGCCCGTCGCACAGACGCTGGCTCAGCTCGTACACCTTCGGCAGCGCCTGGCAGCAACTGGCGTTCGAGGAGCAGCGGCGCGCGATCGAGGACCGCCTCGCGCAATGCGTGCGTCTGGAGGCGGCGTTGCGCGAGGCGGTTGCCGGCTGGCGCTTCTATCCGGTCGTACTGGCCCTGCAGACGATGCGAGGCGTGCAGTTCACTACGGCCGTTGGGGTACTCGCCGAACTGGGCGATCTGTCACGCTTCGCCCATCCGCGCCAGCTGATGGCCTGGCTGGGTCTGACGCCCTCGGAACACTCGTCAGGCGAGAAGCGCCGCCAGGGCAGCATCACGAAGAACGGCAACAGCTACGCCAGGAAGCTGCTCGTCGAGGCGGCCTGGAGCTACCAGCACCCGGCACGCGTGAGTCCCGAGATCCAGCGCCGCCACGAAGGCATCCCGAAACCGATTGTGGACCGGGCGTGGGACGCACAGGTGCGCTTGTGCCGACGCTATCGCAAGCTCGTCGCGCGCGGCAAGCAGAAGAACATCGCGGTGGTCGCGGTCGCCCGCGAACTCGCCGGGTTCATCTGGGACATCAGTCAGCTCGCGATGTCACTCGCCGTACCGCACGAAGGACTCACAGCGTGATGCAGCGATCGAACAATCCTACCCACCCTGACGACTGGAGGATGAGTTTCCTGAAGGCGGCGTAGCCCGGCACACGAGTAACCCGCGAAACGACTACGCAACGGATTGCATCCGACTTGCGGCGCTAGAAAGCGGCAGGCTCATTGGGCGGACCTCTGTAATGCGGTACCCAACCCGCGGATATCAGCTTGATCCACCGTCGAGATGTACTGCTACGTCGCCCTCAGGAAATTCCGGCAACATGAACCAGAGAAACCGAAAAACCGATCCCGATTGACACCGGGAGTCATATCAG
>NZ_JAAGPP010000352.1:0-1581 GCF_017104975.1 Burkholderia sp. Ac-20344 | reverse complement strand
TGTCATACCCGGATTCAGATGTCCACGTTCCAGCCATTTAAAAATGTCCGGTTTTAAGGTTGGTTTTACTGCGTCTCTTTCCTAGCTTTAACCGTTACGCAGTGTCGAAGGTCGGCGCCTGAACGGGCAGGGCGCTCACGTCCGTTTCCCCAGCTTTTGCAGACCGACGGCCCGGTTTGTCTGCTGGCTTTGCGGTTTGCCTACGTTGCGCCAGCTCCACGATCACATGCTCGACGTCGGCCTGCGTGATCTCGCGTTGCTTCTTCTTTCCCGCTTGCGGGTCGTTCCGATTGGTCCGGGTCGAGTCACCGCGATGTGTGCGTGACGGAGCTTTACCGATTCGACTGTTATCGCGTTGCGCCTGAAGCGCTTGCGCGACCTGCAGCACATGGCTCAAGCGCTTGTGCTCAACGACTGAACCTTGATCGATTTCAGCCAGTCGGTCGTATTGTCTGCAGTTCAACACTCGGTCGTCAGCCCGGAGTTCGATCCGTCCATCCGGGTACTCCCACACCTCGATCTGCCGGTCGATCAACTTCCGGTTCTCCAGCGTGTCATCTAGTAAATACATCACCCGGTCGTACTGCACCGTCAGCGACTTCGTCACTTTCCGCGGCTCGCGCCACGTCAGCGCCAAGTCCAAACTCTCGTCGGTCCGCAGCGGCCGATGCGCATTGAAGTCACTCTTCGGCGGCTTCGCGAAGCGCGCGTTGTAGGCAGCCATGAAGGAGGGCGCGTAAGCGTTGGCGTCGGCCACCGTGTTGATTCCGCGCAATCGCATCTCCTTGACCAATCGGTCCTGCAACGTCAGGTGTGCGCGCTCGACGCGCCCCTTGGCTGAACTGCTGTTCGCGCAGAACGTGTCGATGTTCAGCTCGTACATCGCGCGGCCGAACGGCGTCACACGGTTACCGGTCTTGCCTGGCTTCACGTTGCGGAACACGCTGGCCTTGTCGCTGTAGAACGCTCCGGGCTTGCCGTGCCGTTCGATGTACGCTCGCGTCGCTTCGAAGTAGCTGAACGTCGACTCTGTCTGCGTGAAGTGCAGCATCATCAATCGGCTCGTCGCGTCATCCACATACACCAGCAGCGTGCAGGCCGGCGCCCGTTCCTCGAACCACCGATGGTCGCTGCCGTCGATCTGGATCAATTCGCCGAGGCAGGCCCGGCGCGCTCGCGGCTGGTAGATCTTCGGCGGTCGTTGTCGACGCGGAATCCACAAGCCAGCGTCTGTCATCAGCTTCCTGACGGTCTCCTTGGCCAGCCGGATGCCGTGGCATTCCCACAGCTTCTCGCAGGCCAGCGTCGGCCCAAAATCGGCGTAGCGATCGCGGATGATCGACAGCGCCCGGTCGGCGGCGCCTGGGTCCAGACGGCGGTTGCCAGGCTTTGCCCGATGTCCCGACACCAATCCCGCCGGGCCGTGCTCCCGCAGCCGGGCGACCAGCCGGCGAATCTGCCGTGTCGTCAACTCCAGCCGTTCCGCTGCACGCCACGGCTTGAGCTTGCCGTCGGCCACGTCCTGAATGACCTTGAACCTGTCCAGCTCGCGCATCGTCATCGTGATCCGCTCCGTTGCAG
>NZ_JAAGPP010000002.1:0-170826 GCF_017104975.1 Burkholderia sp. Ac-20344 | reverse complement strand
CGCCGTAGTAGCGCTTGCCCGGATACCCTTCCGCGTACTTGTTCGTGAGTTGCGAGCCCTGCGCGGCCATCACGGCCGGGCTCGTGTAGTTTTCCGACGCGATCAGCTCGATGTGATCTTCCTGGCGACGGTTTTCCTGCTCGATCGCTGCAAAAAGTTCCGGATCGACGTTGGCAACGGTGCTGGTAGTGCGATTGAACATGATGATTGATCAAAAAGAGAGTGAATGACGGACCGCGGAATGCCGGCTGCATGGTGGTTCGGCCTTCGCATTCCATCAGACGCGCCCCCGTTCAGATAGAAGGATTCCGACAATCCGCTAGGACACACCGCGCGCCGTGCACGCAAAAAAAATCGAAGGGTCGCATCGCGGCGACACCTTCGACGGAACTGGCCGGCCTGGCAGGCTTCGCGCCTGCCCTTCGGCTTCTTGCGAAAACCGGTAATCAGACCGCGGAGAAACAGTTGTCGACGAACAGATGGGTGCCGTTGACGAAACTCGACTCGTCGGAAGCCAGGAACAGCGCGGCGGCCGCGACTTCGGACGGCTCGCACAACCTGCCTTGCTGAACGGCGATCGCCGCCTCGGTCGCGTCGACACCCATCGCCTGCAAGTCCCGGAGTTCGCGCATCCCGTGCGGCGTGCGGATGAACCCCGGCGCGAGCGCGTTGCAACGGATCCCGCGGCCGCGATACTCGACCGCAATCGCCCGCGCGAACATGTGGCACGCGCCCTTGGTCGCGTCGTACAGCACCTCGCCCGGCGTCGCGCACACCGCCGAAATCGACGACGTGCAGACGATGCTGCCACGCCCCTTCTCCAGCATCTGCGGCAGCACCGCTTTCGTCATCAGGAACATGCTCTTCACGTTCACGCCCATCAGCCAGTCCCATTCCGACTCCTCGATATCGAGGAACGGTTTGACGATCAGCGTGCCCGCGTGATTGAACAGGATGTCCGCGTTGCCGTACTGCTCCCGCGCCGCATCGACGGCCTGCTGAACCTCCGCCTGCTTCGACACGTCGGCGCCAAAGCCGATCGCCTGCAGGCCCGCGTCGCGCAGCCGGGAAGCCAGCGCTTCGGCGGCGTCGCCGTCGCGGTCGATGATCGCAACCTTCGCGCCCTGTGCGGCGAACAGTTCGGATGCCGCGCCACCGCAGCCGCCCGCGCCGCCGCTCACGATGGCGACCTTGCCGGCCAGGCGGCCGTCAATCTTGACATTCATTTGTCCTTCTCCAGTCTGGTGCGTTCGGTCTGCTCAACTGAACAGCGTCCGCAAATGATCGTTGAGGAAGTAGCCTTCGGGGTCCACGCTGCGGCGCAGTGCGCGGAACGCTTCGGCCTTGGGGAACCAGCGATCCACGTCGTCGCGGTTCGTGAAATGCAGCTTGCCCCAGTGAGGACGCGAGCCGTAGTCGCGCAGGATCGTGTCGACGTCCTTCAGGAACGGCCAGTAGTCGACGCCGTTCGGGCCGCCCGAGCATGAAATGGTGACGCTGTCCTGGTGGTTGAACGGGCTGATCCACGCCGGATCGCCCTTCGTGAAGCGGTATTCGACCGGGAAAATGCAGTCGCGGTGCTTCGTGAGGATGAGCTCGCGCACCCGGCGCAGCGCTTCCTTGCCGTGTTGCGCGGGCACCGCGTATTCGAGCTCGTGGAAGTTCGGCACGTAGTGGATCGCGTACACCTCGGCGCTGTAGGCGATCTTCTCGTGCTCGCCTTCATGGAACGCACGTGAGTCGGTGACATCCATCACCTTGATCTCGCATACGTCGTAGTCCTTCTTCGAATTCGACACCTTCGTGGTGTCGGGCAGGCAGTAGAGCTCGCGGCTGGCGGACGTCGGGCACCAGAAGAAACCGAAATGCCGATGCTTCGCGGCCAGGTCGTCGTATTGCTCCATCAGCGCTTCGAAATCCTCGCGCCATACCCGGTCGTGCAGCCAGAACGCATCGGTCACCTGCAGCGTCAGCTCCGACACCACCCCGAACATCCCGATGTTCACCTGCGTCGCATGCAGCAGGTCGAGGTCCTGCCGGTCGCTCACTGTCATGATCGAGCCATCCGGACGCACGATGCGCATCCCGACGACCTGCGACGACAGGTTGCGCAGCGTCGTCCCCGTGCCGTGCGTGCCGGTGGCCAATGCGCCGGCGATCGCCTGCGAATCGATGTCGCCCTGGTTGACGAGCGACAGGCCGCGTTCCTTCAGGTGCCGCGTCACCGCATTGATCCTGGTGCCGGCCTTCACGGTCACGCGCTTGCACGCTTCGTCGACGTCCACGATGCCCTGGTAATCCTGCAGCGACAGCAGCAGGCCGCTGGTGGCCACGATCGGCGTGAACGAGTGCCCCGATCCGGAGCAGCGGACATGCTTGCCCTGCCGCGTCGCGGCATGCACCCGCTCCGCGATCTCGGCCTCGCTGGTCGGCGATGCCAGGTGCGCGGCCACGCACGACTGGTTGCCGACCCAGTTTCTCCAGAATCCGCCACGGGGAAGTTCCATCGACGTCGCTCCGGCGTTGTAGTCATGCCAAAGGTAGGCCGTCGAAACGCTTTTCACTATCGGATTTCGGCAAGTTAGGGTTTTGACGAGGCGGCGCCGGCACGGTTTTTTGACCGGCGTGCCAAGCGGCTACAATGAATCGATCCGGCCATCCCCTTCCCGCCCCCGATGACGCCGCCTGCCCACTCGAGCGATTTCTCCCGCGATCCGCTGTTCGCGCGCACGGTCGCGTTCTGCGCGTTCACCGACGTGGAGGAACAAGCGCGCTCGTTCGACGGCTGGAACATGAACTACACGCAGATCTCCGGCGGGCTGTTTCACGGCTCGTCGTCGATCATGTCGTTGGGCGGCATCAAGCTGCTGGTCGAGGATCTCGACAAGGTCATCCTGCAACAAGGCGCCGTGCCGTCGGAGCGGATCGCCGTGGCCGTGCCGCTGGAACTGGAAGGCCACGCGCGCCTGTGCGGCGAGAAGAGCGGGCGCGACAGCCTGCACGTGTTTTCGAGCCAGCCGGCATTCGAGTTCTATTCGCCCGACCGGCATCTGCTCGTGAATGTCGAGATCGAGCCCGAGAAACTGTCGACGCAGGCGCTGCGCACGGTGGCCGCGTCGCTGCGCGCGCAAACCCATGCGCCGGTGATCCCGATGGCGACCGGTATGGCCGACCATCTGCGCGACCTGCTGCGCCAGACGCTGGCCGCTGCGGCAAAAGCCACGCGCATCGACGACGTGGCGACGCAGGACCGGATCGAACTGCTCGAGCGCACCGTGCTGTACGCGATCTCGGAAGTGATGACGGCCGCCAGGCCGGACGCCGGCGCACAGATCGTGCGCCCGACGAAGTACTGGTCGCTGGTCAATGCGGTGCGGGAGCGGCTGCAGGACGCCTCGACCTGCCCGCTGTCGATCGCCGAACTGTGCGTGCAGCTCGGCGTCAGCCGGCGCACCGCGCAATACGCGTTCCACGATACGTTGAACCTGAACCCGATCGCCTACCTGCGGGCCGTGCGGCTGAATCACGTGCGCCGCGAGCTTCGGCTCGGCGACTCCGTGACGTCCGCCGCCACCAAGTGGGGCTTCTGGCACCTGAGCAGCTTTGCGCAGGACTATCGTGCGATGTTCGGCGAGCTGCCGTCGGCCACCGCGAAGCGCTACGCGCGCCAGGCCCGCTAGCGCCTGCCGCTCACCTTCCGGCAGCCGGTGCGAAGAATTCCGCACCGGCCGCCGCCCTGCCTGCTACGTCACTCGTCCTGCTGTTCCTGCTGCGCCTGCACCTGACGCTGCTGGATGAACTGCCGCACATCGCTCATCGTCACGCGGCCGGTGTGCTTCGTGTCGATCTCGTCGAAGTGCTTCGACACGAAGCCGAGACCGCTGCTCTGCGCCTGCGCCTTCGTCACGGCCGCGCCGTTGCTCAGCACCGTATTGGCGCCGAGCCGCGCGTCGACACGCTGCTGCGCCTGCTGCTGCAAGGTCGCGCCGGTCGACGGCAATACCGGCGCCGCCCGCGTGGCAGGAAAGAACGGACCGTCGACACCGCGCCCGCCGTGCGGCAGCTTCACCGGCGCCACCGCCTGTGGCGGCAACGCATAGGCACTGCTCGTCACGGCACCGAGGACGATCAACGGAAACATACGCCGCATCAATTTGATTAGGGACATGATCACTCGCATTCAATGGATGAACAGAGGGTTCCTTTGACAAGGAGTCCGTCGCTCAGCGTCGCTCAAGGGGCCGCCGCCAGCGTCGCCGCGGCTGTCGCGGCTGTCGCGCCCGGTGCGCTGCCGGTCGGTACGCTGGGCGGGTTTTCATCCGGCCACGGCGGCGGCAGTGTGTGCAGCGTCAGCGCCGTCGGAATCCGCGCGCCCTTGTAGAACGTCTTCAGGTCCCGCTTCATCTGCGGACGGGCGACGTCGTCCAGGTAGGTCATGTGGCCGCCCTGGAAGAAGTTCACCTGCAGCTTCGGATTCAGGCCCTTCACCGTCTGCAGCCGCGCGAGTTGCTTCTCGGTGTTGAAGAACGGCGTCGCGAGATCGTGGAGGCCATTCTCCGCGAGCACGCGAAGCTTCGGGTTGAGCTGCAGCGCACCGAGCAGATCGGGGATCGTATCGGGCATCGGCTGGCCGTCGTGCGTGAAGTCCCAGACGCCGATGATGTTGTCGTTCAGTGGCAGGTAGGTCGCATTCGGTGCGGTGTAGCCGAGGTAGTCCGGCATCTGCGTCGCGAGCGCGTTCGTGAACGGCTGCGAAATCAGGATGTCGGACGGGTCGCCGTCGTTCTGCAGCCGCGGATCCGAGTTCGGCAACGACACGCGTCCGTCATACCGGCCGATCGTCGTGCCGGGCAGCAGGCTCGTGCCGAACGGATTCGCGTTGAAGTAGCCGCGCAGCGCCTGTTGCGTGAGGCTCGACGGGATCGACCACAGCCTGAGCGTCGCATCGCTCGGGAACACCGGCGTGCCGAGCGCATCCGGAATGCCGAGCTGGCTCAGCACCCACGACTGCGAGTACTTCTGCAGCTGGTTGTAGATCAGCGTCGTGAACAGTTCCGTCTGCAGTGCGTACAGATCCGGGTTCACCGGTGCCGGCGAAACCTGGTTGAAGTACGCCGCGACCGCCGCATAGCCCGGCAGGTAGCCGGCCACGGTATCGGTTTCGAGCAGCAGCCCCTCCGTCGACTGCGTGATCGCCACGGCTTCCACCGCGTCCGCGAAGTAATTCAGGATTGCCGACTGCAGCACGATGCCCGTCAGGTGCACGCCGGCCGATTCGAGCGCCAGCGCGAGCATGTCGGTACGCGGCGTGCCGTACGACTCGCCGTACAGGTAGATCGGCGACGTGCTGCGGCTGTTGACGTTCAGGTAGCGCTGGATGAAGTCGCGCATGATGTTCACGTCCGCATCGGAACCCCAGTACTTCTGGTTGGTGTTCGGCAGCACGGCTTCCGACAGCCCGGTGCCGGGCGGGTCGATGAACACGAGGTCGGTGGTGTCGATCAGGCTCTCCGCGTTGTCGACGAGCGGGTAGTTCGGCCAGTTGCTGCCGAACAGCGGATCGGGCGTGGCCACGCGGGTCGGCGCGAACGAGCCGAGCCGCAGCCAGATCGACGACGAGCCGGGGCCGCCGTTATAGACGAACGTGACGGGGCGCGGCTTGCCGTTGGTGCTCGGCGCGGTGTACGCGACATACGACATCGACGCTTCCGCATTGCCGTTC
The DNA here is from genome assembly GCF_017104975.1 of Burkholderia sp. Ac-20344. Taxonomy (NCBI): domain Bacteria; kingdom Pseudomonadati; phylum Pseudomonadota; class Betaproteobacteria; order Burkholderiales; family Burkholderiaceae; genus Burkholderia; species Burkholderia sp. Ac-20344. The sequence goes on along the minus strand of NZ_JAAGPP010000002.1, from coordinate 165,104 downwards.
GCGTCCTGCGCGGTCAGGTGGCCGGTGGTCGTCGTGTAGTTGACGGACGTGCCGCCGTTTTTCCACTGGTAATGCATGACGGCCGCTTGCTCGGACACCTGCGCGGGCGCGAGGCCGTCGGTCGCGTTCATCGAATACGCGACCAGGTCGACGTAAGGCTGGTTGGCCGGCGTCGGGCTACCGGCTGCTTGTTGCGCGCCGGCCTGCTGGCTGGCGGTGGCCTGCGCGAGGCTCGATGCGCCGACGGACGACGAATCGTCGCCGCCGCATGCCGCGAGCGCCAGCGTCATGACGGTCAATGCACCTAGCCCGGCCCACCGGCCGTGACGGCCACGGCGGCTGCCGGTACAGCTCCTGTCTGGTTTCATCTCTGTCCTTTGATTCGGATACCGCTTCACAAAGGCCGCCAATGCCTGCGAAACGCGCAGGCCGACCCGCCACTCGCGTTGCACGGTCGGCAGTCGGCGGTTGGGGATTGGACTTCTAAGAGACTGAACTTGATACAGACACAGCAAACTGCCGGCGAGAATGGTGCTTGGACGCCCCCTGCAGTCTGGACAACTTTTGTATAACCAAAATTTACGACAACACAAAAATAGGCGGTGCTGCGCCGCGTTGTCAAAGATCATTCGGATATTAAAAATCCCGCAATGATGCTAACGGCGGACAGTGTCTGGCAATTGAAAGAGAACGGGATTATTCGTTTAATGAACGCCTTGCCGGCAATAATCCGCTGGATATCCAGCCTTTCTCGTACAACCAGGAATCCTTTCCTGCATGGATGCCACGTCTTGAAAGCCTTCAGATCGCCGGAATTTTTCTTTCATTTTAATTATTCGCGATCGATTAATGCGGCGCGATGGCACGCATAGTCCGTCACTCGATGACTCGATTCACTTCAATCATGCTTCAATCGATGTTTTTATCCGCGCTGCACGATCCATAAAATACCGATTCCGTTAATTCGCGAAATTTTGACGGAACTATTTACCAGAATCAAGCCGGCTTTACCGGATGAAGCGAAGCGCGGCGTGCAGCCTCGCCGCACGCCGCGCCTCACCCGTGTTCAATCCGCGTTCAATCCGCCATCAATGCCCGCCGCCCGGCAGCGCGATATCGATCAGCACCGGATCGTGATCCGACGAACGATACGCATCCGGCGCATAGAACGTCTTCTGCTGCTCCGCCGATTTGTACGCGAGCGTGTACTGCAGCGCGAGCGGCTCGTCCGCGTTGATGTGCCATTCGTGCACGGCCTTCACGTGCGACGCGAGCGGCAGCGTCGCGAGCGCGTGATCGAGATAGCCGGCTTCGCCGTTGTACACGTAGCTGTACGCATTCGCGCCGATCCAGCGCGCGACGAGGTTGCGGTAGCCGCGCGCTTCGAGCGTGCGGATCGGGTCTTCGTACGTGTAGCTGTTGAAGTCGCCGATCAGCAGCACGCCCTGGCCCGCGACGCCCGTCGGGTTGCCGGCGAGCCAGTCGGCCACCTTCGCCGCCGCGCGCGTGCGCGTCGGGTTCCAGCAGCCCTGGCCGTCGCCCTGGTCGAGATCGTCGTTCGTCGCGTCCGGGCAGTTCTTCGACTTCAGGTGGTTGACCGCGACCGTCAGCGACTGCTTGTTGCCGCCGGTCAGCCTGAACGACTGCGCGAGCGGCTGGCGGTTCTTGTCGTCGATCGCGAGCGTCGCCGCGCGGCCGACCGGTTCGACCTTGCGGCTGTCGTAGATCATCGCGACCGTGATCGCATCGCCGCCGAGGCGCGACACGCCCGGATCGACGACGCGCCACTGATTGCCGAGCTTCGCCGCGAGCTGGCGCACCGCGCTCAGTTCGCCGTAGCCGTTGTTCTGGATTTCCATCAGGCCGATCACGTCCGCATCGATCGCCTTCAGCGCGCTGACGATCTTCGCTTCCTGGCGCTGGAATTCCTGGTCGTTCTTCGCGCCGCGGTTGTTCGGATCGTCGAAGCCGCCGCCGAGACCGTTGCCGTTGAAGTAGTTCAGGACGTTGAACGACGCGACACGCAGGTTCGATTTCGGATCGCGCGCCGGTGCGCGGGTGCGCGGGTTCGTGCGCGCGTCGAATGCCGGCGCGGCCGCACCCGGCAGCGGTTGCACGCGCCATGCGCCGTAACGCACTTCGAGCACGCCTTCGACGTCGCGCACCGTGTAGCCCGCGCGCAGCGTATTCGCGGCCGACAGGCCCGGCGCCGGATACGGCACGGTCGCGGGGTTCTGCTTGTTCGAGCCGTCGTCGAGGACCAGGCGGTTGCGTGCGTTCGCATCGATCTGCGTCTGCGCCTGCGCGGGCGGCACGACGCTCGTCGGCGTGCGCAGGCGGCCGTTGCTGAGCATCACGCTGCCGTAGCGGCCGAGTTCGTAGTTGTCGGTGACGTTCAGCGTCTGCGGCAGGCGCACCCGCATCCCTTCATACGCGGCGAACGCGTTCGGGCTGTCGACCGGCAGCGTGAGCGTCGCGGGCGTGACGGTCTGGTTGTTCGCGCACACCGCGATCGCGCCCGACAGCGTGAGTTGCGTCTGCCCGTATTTCTCCTCGACCTTGCCCGTCACGTGCACGAGATCGCCCGCTGTCGCACGCACTTTCGGCGCGTAGACGAACAGGCCTTCGGACACCCCCGGCTGGTTGCGGCGCTGCGCGTCGGCCTGCTGGACGAAGAAGCCGCCGAAGCCGTCCGTGCCGCCGAAATCGGCGGTGACGACGGCTTCGATCGACACGTTCTGGCCGGCGAGCGGCGACGGCGCGCCCGGCCCCTGGATGTCGGCGATCGGCGTCGTGCTGCCGCCGCAGTTCGGGCTGACGGGTGCGGCCGTGGCGGCGAAAACCGGCGCGGCAAGCGTCGGAAGCAGCAATAGCGGGGTGAGGAGGCGGATTGTCGAGCGCATGACGGGGAATCCCGGTTGTGAGGGTGGCGAAAGCTTAGCGGCGCTCAATGACAGTTTTTGGTAATCGAAAGACAGGCCGATGTAATTGTCGTTATCGCGCCGCGATCGCCATCGAGCACGCATTTACGCGTGAAAAAGCGGGGGAGTCGTCTGATGAAACTCCGCCGAGCCCTTGGCGATTCCCCCGCGAGCCCTCACTGCCGCAGCGTCGCGCCGTCGCGCTACGCCGTGCCCGGCAACGCGCTCGACACGAGCACGGCTGCGACCATCAGCACGCCGCCGAGCACGACCGCCTCCACCCGCAACACGGTGCCGAACCGTTTCAACGAGCCGGCCGGCAGCGCGGCCGCCGGATCCTTCAGCGCCGCCAGCAACTTCGGCATCCCGAAGAAGCGGTTGTGTCCGCCGAGCGCCGCCGCGATCAGCACGAGCGCGAGCTTCAGCAGCAGGATCTGCCCGTACGTCGACGCGAGCAGGTTGCCGGGCGTATCGACGCCGCGCCAGCCGTTGTACGCGCCGGTCGCGAACAGCACGATCAATGCGTAGGTCGACGCATCGGAAAGCGACTGCACGAACGACGCCCCCGTCGCGCGTTCGCTCGCCGGCATGCCGGCGAGCCGCGGCATCACGCCGAATGCCGTCACGAGCACGAGCCCGACCCACGCGCTGATCGCCAGCAGATGCAGCCAGTCGACCCACACCGGCACGCTGAACAGCCCGGCATCCACCGGATGCCCGCCATTGCTGCGCGCGAGCGCGACGCAGGCAAGCGCGGCCCCTATCGCGAACGGCACGCGCGTATCGTTCGCGCGCCTGACGAACGACAGCACCACGACGACGAGCATGAACACCGCACCGGCCAGCCACGCATGACCGAACCCCGTGCCCGCGAGCATCGCGCGGACGGCCGGCCCCGCTTCGCGCAACGACACCTCGCTCATCAACGCGCAGTGCGCCCAGAACGCGGTGACGCTCGCGACCAGCGACACGACGGACGCGATGCGCAGCGTCGCGACGAGCCGCCGCCCGATGCCGTGCTGCCATGCCGACGCGCCCCGCGCGAGCCAGTGGCTGCCGAGCAGCGCACCGACGACGACGGCAAACCCGGCGTTCTGGATCGCCACCGACACGAGCCGCAGGAGACCGACGAAGCCCTCGTTCACCCCTTCACCCTGAACGTATAGGTGCCCTTCGTGCGATGCGCGTCGGCCGTCATCGCCACCCACTGCACCGTGTACGCGCCGGGCGCGAGCTTCGGCATCGCGACGGTCATCACACGCGGGCTCGCCGCATCGACCTTCGCCTTTTCCTGCGTGACGGCATTGCCGTTCGCATCCGACACCTTCACCGAGCTGAATGCCGGCTCGAGATCTTCGTTGAAGGTGAGCCGCAACGTGTCGGGCGCCGTGTCGACCGTGCTGCCCGTCGCCGGTGCGGCGCTTTCCAGCTTGCCGTGCGCGGAGGCCGCGACCGGTGCGGCCGCGAGGATCGCACCGGTCGCGACGATCGCGGCCAGCCGGGTCAGGTTCGTGATCTTCATGTTCTCGCTCCGCGTCACGGCTTCTTCAGCTCGACGACGGTCAGCGCGCCGTCCACGTCTTCCGCGACGAAGTCGACCCTGTCGCCCGCCTTGACCTGCGACAGCATCGCCGGGTTCTTCACCTTGAACACCATCGTCATCGCGTCCATCCCGAGGTTTTCCAGCGGGCCGTGCTTGATCGTCAGCTTGCCGGCGGCCGTGTCGACCTTGCGGATTTCACCGTGCGACATGCCCTGCTTCGCCGCGGCTGCCTGCTTCGCGCCGCCGCTCATGTCCATGCCGGCCATGTCGCCGGCCGCGTACGACGCGGCGGAAAACGCCAGCGCACCACCCATTGCCATCGAAACCAGTCCCTTCTTCATCATGTCGACTCCCGAGTCAATGAAACGAAACCGGCGGCCGCACCGCGCAGCCGCCGCATGCTGCTCAGCCGTCCGGCAGTTCGCCGGTGTACTCGTACGCGACGGTGCCCTTCGGATGCCGGAACCAGCCCGGATCGCGATAGTCGTTGCGGCCGAGCCCCTGCCGCACCTTGCAGACCGTGAACATGCCGCCCATCTCCAGCGGCCCGAACGGGCCCGTGCCCGTCATCATCGGCAGCGTGTTGTCGGGCAGCGGCATCTCCATGCCGCCCATCGCGCCGCCCGTGCTGCCCATCGCCATGTAGTCGGGCACCAGCTTGCCGATGCGCTGCGCGAGATCCTTCTGCGGCACCCCGATCAGGTTCGGCACCTGGTGGCCCATCGCATTCATCGTGTGATGCGACTTGTGGCAGTGGAACGCCCAGTCGCCCGGACGATCGGCGGTGAACTCGATCGCGCGCATCTGGCCCACCGCGACATCGGCCGTCACTTCCGGCCAGCGCGCGGCCGGCGGAATCCAGCCGCCGTCGGTGCCCGCGACTTCGAAGCTGTAGCCGTGCAGGTGGATCGGATGGTTCGTCATCGTCAGGTTGCCGAAACGAATCCGCACCCGGTCGCCCGCGCGCACCGGCAGCGGATCGATGCCCGGAAACACGCGCGAGTTGAACGTCCACATGTTGAAGTCGGTCATCTCGTTCACGCGCGGCGTGAAGCTGCCCGGATCGATGTCGTAGGCGGCGAGCAGGAACACGAAGTCGCGATCGACCGGCATCGTGCCGCGGTCCTTCGGATGCACGATGAACATGCCCATCATCCCCATCGCCATCTGCACCATCTCGTCGGCGTGCGGGTGATACATGAACGTGCCGTGCGATTCGAGCTGGAACTCGTAGACGAAGGTCTTGCCGGGCGGGATATGCGGCTGCGTGAGGCCGCCGACGCCGTCCATCCCGTTCGGCAGCCGCAGCCCGTGCCAGTGGATCGTCGTGTGCTCCGGTAGCCGGTTGGTCACGAAGATGCGGACCTTGTCGCCTTCGACGGCCTCGATCGTCGGGCCCGGCGACTGGCCGTTGTAGCCCCACAGGTTCGCGTTCATGCCGGGCGCCATCTCGCGCACGACGGGCTCGGCCGTCAGGTGGAATTCCTTCCAGCCGTTCTTCATCCGCCACGGCAGCGTCCAGCCGTTCAGCGTCGCGACGGGCGTGTACGGGCGGCCGTTCGGCGGCACGAGCGGCGGCTGCGTGCCGGTTTTCGCCATCGTGGGCGCTTCGGGCAGCGATGCGGCGCCGGCCTTGCTGACCATCGCGGCGCCCAGCAGCGCGGCGCCCGAGCCGCTGAGAAATTGTCGACGGGACACCATGTCAATGACCTTCCTGATGCGTTTGCGTCGCGGGCGCCGGTTGCGCCGCGGGCGTGGACGCCGGCTGCGGCGCAGCGTCGGCGTTTGAAGTGGATTCGGGCTGGGTGGATTGCGCGGCGTGCGGCACGGCGCCCTCGGACGGCAGCCGGCCCCCGACCGCCATTTGCAGATCGGTTTCGGCAAGCCAGTAGTCCTTCAGCGCATCGATGTAGCCGTTGACCGCGCCGACCTGTTCGCGCGCATCGGCCAGCAGCTCGAACACGCTCGCGAGCATCCCGTTGTAGCGCAGCAGCAGCTCGTCCGAGATCGTCTTGCGCAGCGGCACGACTTCGTCGCGATAGTGCGTCGCGACGTCGTAGCTCGTCACGTACGCCCCATACGATTCGCGCACTTCGGAGCGCGCGTCGATGGCCGTCTTCGCGAGCCGGTTCGCCGACTGCATGTAGACGGCCTCGGCCCGCGCAACCTTCGCGCCGCCCCAGTCGAACAGTGGAATCTCGACGCTGATCTCGTAGCCGTGCTCGTGCCCCTTGCCGGTCTCGTAGTTGTTCACGTAGCCGAGCTCGACCGCATTGACGAAGCGCGTCGCCTTGCTGAGGCCGAGCGACGACGCAACGCCCTGCGTCTGCAGCTTGGCGGCCTGGATGTCGAAGCGGTTGCTCATCGCGAACCGTTCGAGATCGGGCAGGTTCGGCCGCGCTTTCGGCAGGTCGGGCAAGCGCTCAGGCAGCGCGTACTGCGTGCGTTCGCCCCACAGCCCCATCGCGCGCGTGAGCTTCTCGCGGGCAGCGACGGCCTGCTGGCGCGCCTTCGCATGCTGCGCGACCGCATCGGCATGGAACGCCTGTTCGCGCGCGTAATCGAGGCGGCTGAAGTTGCCGGCCTGCCGCATGCGCAGCGCGAGTTCGGCAGCCGCGCTCCCGGCATCGCGCACCTGTTGCGCATAGTTCGCGGCCTGCTCGGCAGCGACGGCCTCGACATACGCGCGGCGCGCGTCCGCTGCCACCTTCAGCATCGCGTCGGCCGTTTCGAGCTGGGTCTGCTCGAAGCGGCGGCGTTCGATGTTCGTCGCGAGCGGCATCGTCAGCAGCGCGAACACGTTCGCCGAAAACGTGCGGCCGAGGGTCAGCTCGCCGTCGCCGGCGCGTGTGCGGCTGAACGCGAAACGCGGGTTCGGCAGCCGGCCGGCCTGGACGAGATCGGCCTCCGACAGCCCCAGTTCCGCGTACGACGCCTGCAGGCCACGGTTGTTCAGCAGCGCGACCTGCACCGCGTCGTCCATCGACAGCGGCCTGGCCAGCAGTTCCTTCGTGCGCTTGTCGACGGCTTCGCGGTCGGCGTCGGTCCTGACCACGACCGCGTCTTTCCCGATGCGTTCCGACGCGGCGGTCGACACCGCGTCGAAGCCGCCGTCCTTCGAAAACGTCGTGCACCCCGCGAGGAAGGCCAGCACGGCCGCAGCCGCGCCGATCCTCGGCGATATCGCAAGCATCGTCATTGCGCGGCCCCCCCGTGCATCGAATGGGTACCGCCGCCAGTCGCGCGACCGGTCGTGCGTCCCTTCGCAGGCCGTTCCATCACGTCGCGGTTCAGTTGTTTCCAGCCCGGGCCTTCGTCGTCCCGATACGGCCGGTAGCCGTCGAATGCGGACGTCACGGTGACGTCCGGCACCGATGCGGCGGCGTCCGCCGGATCGGGCAGCGTGGTTTGCGCAGGCGCGAGCGACGGCACGAGGGCCGCCGCGCCAAGCAGCGCCGCAGTGATCAATCGCATGAATGGGTCTCGTCGTGAGTCGCCCGGCGGCACGGATGCCGCCGCCGGAGCGGATTGCAGAGCGCGGCCGGTCGGGGCCGCGGGCAGGGTCTAGACGAGCATCCGGCGCGGCGGCCTGTCGATGCCGCCGGTCAGGAACGACACGACCACGGCCGCAGGCGGGGACGACGCGATCGCCACGCGGATGTCCACCGCAGCGGATACCGCGGGTATGCCCGACATGCCGGCGCCGAAGCAGCAGGACACGCACGCGGAACACGACGGCGCATGCCGGGCGTGGCTGCCCGCGTCGCGATGGCCATCCTGCGCGACCGGCATCGTGTGCGACGCCTCGTCCGCGTACGGCGCGACAGCCGCCGTGCACGGCATCGACACGGTCGCGAACGACTGGATCGGCAGGCTCAGCGCCAGCAGCACGACGACGAGGAATTTGCGCCAGTACGACATGGATGCGGAATCAGGCAGGCAACGACCGGATAGGCCGGCGCAGCGCCGCGACGGCGCGCTCCGGGGACACGACGGCCGCAGCTTATCGCCGCCGCGGTGACGACGACATGGCCGAAACATGACCGGGGTTTCATGAAATTTCCGTCATCCGGTGGTCATCTTTCGCGCACGCACGGCGCCGTAAGCTCACGCGTTACACTGACCGGCTGGAATCACGGATGAATCACGGACAGCCTGCCTCACCATGCGGATACTGATAGTCGAAGACGAACCCAAGATGGCGTCGTACCTCCGGAAAGGGCTGATGGAGGCGAGCTACACGGTCGACGTCGCGGAAAACGGCAAGGACGGGCTGTTCCTCGCGCTGCACGAGGATTTCGATCTCGTCGTGCTCGACGTGATGCTGCCGGAAATGGATGGCTTCGAGGTGCTCCGGCGGCTGCGCGCGCAGAAGCAGACGCCCGTGCTGCTGCTCACGGCGCGCGAGGCGATCGAGGACAAGGTCGCCGGGCTCGAGCTGGGCGCCGACGACTACCTGCTCAAGCCGTTCGCGTATGCCGAGTTCCTCGCGCGCATCCGTTCGCTGCTGCGGCGCGCGCCGCGCAACGTGCGCGACATCCTGCACGTCGCCGATCTCGAAGTCGACCTGATCCGCCGCCGCGTGCGGCGCGCCGACACCCGCATCGACCTGACCGCGCAGGAATTCGCGCTGCTGCAGCTGCTCGCCGAACGCGAGGGCGAGGTGCTGACACGCACCTTCATCACGTCGCAGATCTGGGACATGAATTTCGACAGCGACACGAACGTCGTCGATGCGGCGATCAAGCGCCTGCGCGCGAAGATCGACAACGCGTACGACAGGAAGCTGATCCACACGATCCGCGGCATGGGCTACGTGCTCGAGGATCGTTCGTGACGCGCCACCCGGCCTCGTATTCGCTGCTGCAGCGCCTGACGCTCGCGTTCGCCGTCGTTGCCGCGCTCGTGTTCGCGCTGACCGGTGCGTACCTGTATCGCTCGCTGTCCGCCGAGCTGACGCGGCGCGACGACATCGAGATCTCCGGCAAGCTCAACCAGTTCCTGCAGCTCGCGCACGCGAGCGGGTCGATCGCCGCGCTGCGTGCCGATCCGGCCGTGTTTCATGAGGTGCTGCTGTCGCATCCGGGCGTCTATCTCGGCATCTACGACGCGCAGAACCGTGCGCTCGTCGAGCATTCCGACGAAGCCGGCAACACGCTGGCGTCGGTGATCGCCGCGCCGCATCCGGCCAGTGCAGCCGGTACCCCGTTCATGTGCGCGCCGCCCGGCATCGGCACGTCGCGCTGCGTGTATGCGCGCGCAACGCTGCCGTCCGGCGACGCGATCCAGGTCGCGCTCGCGCGCACGGCGACCGATCGCCAGTCGCTGCTCGAAAGCTATCGCGTCGACATCTGGCTCGCGGCGGCCGCCGGCGCGCTGCTGGTCGGCGCGCTCGGCTACGCAGTTGCGTCGCGCGGCCTGCGCCCGGTCGAGAGCCTCGGCCGGCAGACGTCGCGCATCGAGGCGCACAACCTGAACGCGCGGCTCGACGCGCGCGGCGGCCCGGTCGAGCTGCGTGAACTCGCGACCTCGGTCAACCGGATGCTCGACCGCCTCGAACGTGCGTTCGTGCGGCTGTCGCAATTCTCGTCCGATCTCGCGCACGACATGCGCACGCCGCTCGCCAACATGATCAGCTCGTCGCAGGTCACGCTGTCGCGCGCGCGCACGACCGAGGAATACGAAGCGCTGATCGATTCGAACATCGAGGAATGCGAACGGTTGCAGCGGATGATCGAGAACATGCTGTTTCTCGCGCGCACCGACAATGCGCGGCAGCACCTGAAGACCGCCGAGCTCGACGCGGGCAGCGAGCTGCGCCGGCTCGCGTCGTATTTCCAGGCGCTGGCCGACGAAGCCGGCGTGCGCATCGACGTGCACGGCGAAGCGCCGGTCGTCGCCGATGCAACGCTGTTCCGGCGCGCGGTGAGCAACCTCGCGTCGAACGCGCTCGAACATGCGGAAGCCGCGTCGACGATCGAGCTCGCGGTTTCCGCACAAGCCGGTTATGCGGTCGTCGAAGTCACGAATCGCGGCGCCGCGATTCCGCCCGAACAGGTCGAACGGATCTTCGAGCGCTTCTACCGCATCGATTCGTCGCGGCACGGCGCGGCGCGCAACGCGGGGCTCGGGCTCGCGATCGTGAAGTCGATCATGGAGCTGCATCGCGGCAAGGTCGAGGTGACCAGCCGCGACGGGTGCACGACGTTCGCGCTTTATTTTCCGCGCGGCACGGACCGTTAGACCGCTCGCGGCCTTCCGGCTAGCGATCCTGCGCGGCGCCGAACGACGTTCGAATGCAGGCGAGCAGCACGATGGTCGCCGCACTGAACACGGCCCCGGCGTAGAACGTGGCCGCAGCGCCCACCCGATCCCACAGGATGCCGGCGACGACACTCGACACGAGCGTCACCACGCCGCCGAGCAGGTTGAATACGCCGAACGCCGTCCCTCTCAACTCGGCCGGCGCGACATGCGCGACCATCGTCGCGAGCAGCCCCTGCGTCATCCCCATATGGAGCCCCCACAGCGCGACGCCGACGAGTACGGCGCCCCAGTGCGTGCCGTGTGCAAGCACGAGATCGGCGGCGATCAGCAGGACGAGCCCGGCCGCCATCAGCTTCTTATGGCTCGTCGTGTCGGCGAGCTTGCCGAACGGGTAGGCCGACAACGCGTACACGACGTTCATCGCCACCATCACGAGCGGCACGAGCGCGACGGGTACGCCGCCGCCCATCGCGCGCAGCACCAGGAACGCCTCGCTGAAGCGGGCCAGCGCGAACATGGCGCCCACGGCGACGACCCACCAGTAGCGGGCGCCGAGCTGCGCGACGACATCGCGGCGGATCGGGTTGACGCGCGGCTCGCCCGGCGCGCGCGCCGGCTCGTCGATACCGAACGCGAGCAGCGCCACAGCCAGCACGCCGGGGATCACGGCCAGCCAGAATGCGAGGCGGAAGTCGTCGTGCCACGCCAGCATGATGATGACGGCCAGCAGCGGTCCGAGGAATGCGCCCACCGTGTCGAGCGACTGCCGCAGCCCGTAGGCGGCGCCGCGCAGGTGGACCGGCGTGACGTCGGCCACCAGCGCATCGCGCGGCGCGCCGCGGATCCCCTTGCCGATCCGGTCGACGATTCGCGCCGTCACGACGACGCCGATCGTCGGCGCGAGCGCGAACAGCGGCTTGCTGAGCGCGCCGAGCCCGTATCCGGCGACCGCCAGCCATTTGCGATTGCGCAGGTAGTCGCTCAGCGTGCCGGAGAACACCTTCACGACCGGCGACGTCGCCTCGGCGATCCCCTCGATGACGCCGATCGCGGTCGCGCTCGCGCCGAGCCCGGCCATCAGGAACATCGGCAACAGGCTGTGGATGATTTCCGACGATACGTCCATCAGCAGGCTGACGCAGCCCAGCACCCAGACGCTGCGTGGAATCTGGCGAAGAATGCCGGTCGGCGATTCGGTCTGCATGGGCTGCCCCCGGTTCAGGCGTCCTGACGCTGGATGCCGATACCCGTCATCCTACTGCCGGCCCGTGACGAGATCGCACGTTCCGGTTGTCGCGCGCTCGCCTTCACTCCCCCGGCTCGCGCCGGATCTTCGCTTGCCGGCGCGTGCGGTCGTTCAGTATCTGGTGCCGGCGATGGTCGGTCATCTTCCTCCAGTCGCGCGCCTCGTCGCGCGTGCGCAGGCAGCCCACGCAGAATCCGGTGCGGCCGTCGAATGCGCACAGCTCGATACACGGCGATTTCACGGCCACGGTCAGGCCGCCTTCGCCGGCGCCATCACTTCGACGGTCACGTGAGAAACGCCGTCGAAGCGCGCGACGAGCGCATGGTAGAAGCGCGCATCACGCGCCGCGTCGGCGGTCTCGACCGACACGATCGCGCTCATGTGGCCTGGGCCGACGCGCCACACGTGAAGGTCGTTGACCTTGTCGCCCAGCGCCTCGATCGCATGGCGCACGCGCTCCGCCAGCTTGCGATCGACGTTGACGTCGAGCAGGATGCCGCCCGTATCGCGCATCAGCCCGTACGACCAGTTCGCGATGACGAGCGCGCCGATGATGCCCGCGAGCGGATCCATCCAGACCCAGCCGAAGGCGCGTGCGAGCAGCAGGCCGACGATGGCCAGCACCGACACGGCCGCGTCGGCGATCACGTGAACGTAGGCCGACCGGATGTTGTGGTCGCGATGGGCCACCGCGCGCGAACCGTGATCGTGATCCGCGTGATGGTCATCGTCGTGATCGTGGTCGTGGTCATGCCCGTGATGATGACCGTGCCCGTGGCCATGCCCGTGGTGGTGATCGCCGCTCAGCAGCCACACACTGGCGAGGTTGACCGCGAGCCCCAGCACGGCAATCGGAATCGCTTCGCCGAAATGAATGGGAACGGGAGACAGCAGACGCGCAATCGCCTCGTAACCGATCAGGATCGCGATCATCGCGAGCACGATCGCGCTCGTGAATCCGGCCAGGTCGCCCAGCTTGCCGGTGCCGAACACGAAGCGCGGATCGTCGGCATGCCTGCGCGCATAGGTATAGGCCAGTGCGGCGATCAGCATCGCGCCCGCGTGCGTCGACATGTGCAGCCCGTCGGCGACGAGCGCCAGCGATCCGAACAGCGTGCCGCCGACGATCTCGGCCACCATCATCGCCGCGCACAGGCCGATGACCAACCATGTCTTCCGTTCGTTCTGCTCGTGCGCAGCGCCGAGAAAGATGTGATCGTGCCCCGCGCCAAACGCGTCATCCGTGAAATTGCGCATGCTCGCCCCGATTACTTGAAATAGCTGTGCACCACGTCGATCAGCTGCTCGGTCGCGCTGCCTTCATGCGCATCCGGCCCGTGCGCATCGACCAGATGCTCGCGGATGTGGTCTTCCAGCACGACGGCCAGCAGCCCGTTCATCGCGCCGCGGCAACTCGTGATCAATTGCAGGACTTCGTTGCAGCCGCGCTCTTCCCCGAGCGCGCGCTCGATGGCCTCGACCTGGCCCTTGATCCGGCGCACGCGGTTCAGCAGCTTCTGTTTTTCACGAACGGTATGACTCATCGATGACTGACTCCTGCATAGGGAGGGGGAGTATATATCCGGAAGGCTTTCCCTATAGGGGAGAGGGGTATTTTTCCCATTGACAGGTTTTCGCCTCAGATACCCGTTTGACAGAGAGGGCCACCCCGCATGGTTCCGTACCGGCCCTCTTATATCTCGAGCGCCATCTGTCTATACCCGCCCTATCTTTCGCCATAAAGTGGGAGACGTTCCCGTACTTCCCACTGGTGCTCAATACCGATGGATCCCCATGGGCTCCTGCCTGCATAGGGTTGTTTAATCGTGCGCGGGCCAGGCCACATAAGGTGCTTTCACTGAATCCCGTTGCGCAGGGAGCGCGATGTGTTTCGGCGCTCGGATCAGCGCAGCGAAATCGGAATTCTCGCCGCGACCCAATCTATCGTGGTAGGTGGCATCGAGATCGTCCGCGTGCTGTCGTACGCATCCGATGCGTCGCGAAATTTCAGTGCCCAACCCAGGGAAACCGTCGTGTCATCGAGCGGCTGTACAGCGTTGAGGTCGTTGTTATAGATGTGTCTTGGGCTCGCAAGCCATTCTCGCGCAAGCTTGGCCGAGATTGGCCAGCCCATCTTATCCATCGCTTTGGGGATGTCCTGCAGATCGAACTCGGGCAGTTTGTCGGCTTGCTCTGCATCTCGAGGCTTATCGCTCGGTTCGGCGCTGCGAAGGGCTTCATTCACGGCGTGGAAGGCGTGTCGCATGTGCTCGGCGTGTCGGCACTGCTGCTGTCGCTGATCATCGTGCCGATCGCGACGGAATTGCCGGAGAAGGTCAACAGCGTGCTGTGGATCCGCCGCAGGAAGGACACGCTCGCGTTCGGCAACATCACCGGCGCGATGGTGTTCCAGGGCACGCTGCTGCCGGCGATCGGCATCATGCTGACGCCGTGGGAGCCGCGCCCCGAAGTGCTGACCGGCGTGATCGTCACGCTCGCGGCCGCGGCATGGCTGCGCGTCAATGCACGCACCCGCGGCCTCGCGATCTGGGCATTGCTCGCGAACGGCGCGGGTTACGCGGGGTATCTGTTCCTGACGCTGGCCCGCTGACCCCGCGCGCCCGGCATGCCGGGGCACGATGCCGGAGCCCCGGCGCGAACGAAGCCTCATCGCACCGGCCGCCGGCCAGCGGCTCAGATGCGCGTCTGGTTCACCCGCTGCGACAGTTGTTCGGCGCTTTCCTTGCGCTCGCTGTACCGGTCCGTCAGGTACGCGCCGACGTCGCGCGTCAGCAGCGTGAACTTGACCAGTTCCTCCATCACGTCGACGACGCGGTCGAAATACGCGGACGGCTTCATCCGGTCGTCGTCTCCGAATTCCATGAACGCCTTCGCGACGGACGACTGGTTCGGAATGGTCAGCATGCGCATCCAGCGCCCGAGCACGCGCATCTGGTTGACCGCGTTGAACGACTGCGATCCGCCACTGACCTGCATGACCGCCAGCGTCTTGCCCTGCGTCGGCCGTACCGCGCCGACCGACAGCGGAATCCAGTCGATCTGCGATTTCATCACGCCGGTCATCGCGCCGTGCCGCTCGGGCGAGCACCACACCATGCCCTCCGACCATTGCACGAGCTCGCGCAACTCGGCCACTTTCGGGTGATCGTCGGGCGCACCGTCGGGCAACGGCAATCCGGCCGGATTGAAGATCCGGACGTCGGCGCCCATCGCCGTCAGCAGCCGCGCCGCCTCCTCGACCAGCAGCCGGCTGAACGAACGCGCGCGCAACGACCCGTAGAGCAGCACGATGCGAGGCGGATGCGTCGACGGCGCGGCCGGCTGCAGCCGGCTTGCATCCGGTACGCGAAAGCGCGCGGCATCGAGTTGCGGCAGATCGTTCAGGCGCTCAGACACGCTTGCCCTCCGCATCGATCACGATTTCGCCGTCTTCCTTCGCGAACGGCCCCTTCTGCGGATCGGGCAGGATATCGAGCACCTGCTCGGACGGGCGGCACAGCCGCGTGCCCAGCGGAGTGACGACGATCGGGCGATTGATCAGCATCGGGTGAGCGGCCATGAAGCCGATCAGGTCGTCGTCGCTCCACTTCGGATTGTCGAGATCGAGCGTGTCGTAGGGTGTCCCCTTGCGACGCAGCACGTCGCGCACGGGCACGCCCATCGCCGCGATCAGCACGCGCAATGTCTCGCGGTCGGGCGGCGTTTCCAGATAAAGCACGACGCGGGGCTCGACGCCGGTGTTGCGGATCATCGCCAGCGTGTTGCGCGACGTGCCGCAATCGGGGTTGTGATAGATCGTGATGTCGGTCATTTCCGGATTCCTGAAGAATTTCACGCGCGCTCGTACCAGCCCTTCGACCGGTTGACGACGCGCACGACGAGCAGCATGACCGGTACTTCGATGAGCACGCCGACGACGGTCGCAAGCGCCGCGCCGGAGTGGAAGCCGAACAGGCTGATGGCGGCCGCCACGGCCAGTTCGAAGAAATTGGACGCGCCGATCAGCGCCGACGGACACGCGACGCTGTGCTTCTCGCCGACGATGCGATTGAGCCCGTACGCCAGCGCCGCGTTGAAGAACACCTGGATCAGGATCGGCACCGCGAGCAGCGCGATCACCAGCGGCTGCTTCAGGATCGCCTCGCCCTGGAACGCGAACAGCAGCACCAGCGTGGCCAGCAGCGCGGCGATGGACCAGGGGCCGATCTTCGCCATCGCCGCATCGAACGCCGCCTGCCCGTTCGCGAGCAGCCACCTGCGCCACGCTTGCGCGAGGAGCACCGGTATCACGATGTAGAGCACGACCGACGTGAGCAGCGTCGCCCACGGCACCGTGATCGCGGACATCCCCAGCAGCAGGCCGACCAGCGGCGCGAACGCGATCACCATGATGCTGTCGTTCAGCGCGACCTGCGACAGCGTGAACAGCGGATCGCCGCCCGTCAGCCGGCTCCACACGAACACCATCGCCGTGCACGGCGCGGCGGCCAGCAGGATCAGGCCGGCGATATAGCTGTCGATCTCGCCGGCCGGCAGCATCGGCGCGAACAGCTGCCGGATGAACAGCCAGCCGAGCAAGGCCATCGAGAACGGCTTGACGAGCCAGTTCACGACGAGCGTGACGCCGATCCCCCGGATGTGCTGCCGAACCTCATGCAACGCGCCGAAGTCGACCTTGACGAGCATCGGCACGATCATCACCCAGATCAGCAGCCCGACGGGCAGGTTGACCTGCGCGTATTCCATGCGGCCGATGCGCTGGAAGAGCCCGGGCAGCGCCTGGCCCAGCGCGATGCCGAGCACGATGCACAGCGCCACCCAGACGCTCAGGTAGCGCTCGAAGAAACCGATGGCGGGCCGGACCGCCGCGGCTGGCGACGGGGCAGCGTTCGAGCCGGTCATGTGCGATCCCCGCAGCAAGCGGGCGCCGCCGGCACGCCGCACGCAGCGCCGGCGCAGCAGTTCTCGGTCAGGAACCCGACGAGTCCGCTCATCGATTCGAAATTCGCCGCGTAATAGATGAACCGGCCGTCCTGGCGCGCGGTGACCAGTTCGGCATGCGACAAATCCTTCAGATGAAACGACAGGCTCGATGGCGACAACCCGATCTGCTGCGCGATTGCGCCGGCCGGTAGCCCTTCGGGCCCGGCCACGACCAGCGCGCGAAAGATGGCCAGGCGCGCTTCATGAGCAAGCGCGCCCAAGGCGCGCACGACGAGATTGGAGTCCATGGCGCAAAGGATAACGTCGTCATTTCAACATTTCAAGTATCGTTGAAATAAAGATGCCGGCTCGCTTTCGGGCTCCGTTCTCCCCGACTCGCGCAGTCGAACGCCGCCGGGCGACGCGCACCCGGCCCGAACGGATATTCACGTCGCCGGTGCAGCCGCCCGCCTCGCGGACGGGCGGCGCACCGGCACGCCGTCAGGTCAGGACGCCTTCACCAGCTTGACGATCGTCAGCGTGCCGTCGACCTTCTCGATCCGCACCTTGACCTTGTCGCCCGCATGCGCGTGCTCGAGCATCGCGGCGTCCTTCGCCTTGAACGCCATCGTCATCGGCGGCATCCCGACGTTCTCGAGCGCGCCGTGCTTCAGCGTGATCTTGCCGCTCGCGGCATCGACCTTCTTCACTTCGGCGTCGGTCAGCGCACCATTCGATTCGCTTGCGCCGCCCGACGCCATCTTCATGCCGGACATGTCCATGCCCGCCATGTCGCCGGCAGCAAAGGCGGGGGCGGCGAACGTGCCGATCGCAAGAACGGCGGCAGCAGCAACGGTGACGGTAATCAACTTCTTCATCGGGATTCTCCGGTTGGGATGGATGGCACGTTCGTGCCGTGAGGAACTGCATCGGAAAGCCGCACACGGCCCGCGCTTCGCGCATGACGGCGCTGAAGCAGGAGCCAGGCGGCGGGAATGACGAACATCGACAGCAGCGGCGCCGTGACCATGCCGCCGACCATCGGCGCGGCGATGCGCTGCATGACTTCGGAACCGGCGCCGTGCCCGACCATGATCGGCACGAGGCCGGCGAGCACGACCGCGACCGTCATCGCCTTGGGCCGCACGCGCAGCACCGCGCCTTCGCGGATCGCATCGAGCAGCAATGCATCGGTCAGCGGTTCGCCGGCGTCGAGCCGGCGCTGCAGCGCACCCTTCAGGTACAGCAGCATCACGACGCCGAATTCGGCCGCCACGCCCGCGAGCGCGATGAAGCCCACCGACGTCGCGACGGACACCGCATGGCCGAGCGCCCACACGAGCCAGAAGCCGCCGACGAGCGCGAACGGCACCGTCGACATCAGCAGCAGCGCATCGGCCGCCGAGCCGAACGTGAGGAACAGCAGCACGAAGATCACGACGAGCGTCACCGGCACCACGGTACGCAGCTTGGCCGCCGCGCGTTCGAGATACTCGAACTGCCCCGACCACGCGATCGAATAGCCGGGCGGCAACGCGACCTGCCGCGCAACGGCCTGCTGCATCGCGCGCACGGCGCTCTGCAGATCGGTGCCGCGGATGTCGACGTACACGTAGCCGGACAGTCGTGCGTTCTCGCTGCGAATCATCGGCGGGCCGTCGGCAATCGCGATGCGTGCGACGTCGCCGAGGCGGATCTGCGCGCCGCGCGCCGTGACCACCGGCAGTTGCCGCAGGTTCTCGACCGAATCGCGCACCTCGCGCGGGTAGCGGATGTTGATCGGGAAGCGCTCGCGCCCCGCGATCACTTCGCCGACGTCGTCGCCGCCGATCGCCGACGACACGACCGACTGGATGTCGGCCACCGACAGCCCGTAGCGCGCGGCGGCGAGCCGGTCGATGTCGACGTCGATGTAGCGGCCGCCGTTCAGCCGCTCCGCGAGCGCGGACGTGACGCCCGGCACGGGTTTCACCGCGGCCTCGACCTGCTTCGCGATCGCGTCGATCCCGGCCAGGTCGGGCCCGGAAATCTTCACGCCGACCGGCGTCTTGATGCCGGTGGACAGCATGTCGAGCCGGTTGCGGATCGGCGGCACCCACACGTTCGACAGGCCCGGCACCTTCACCGTCCGATCGAGTTCGTCGACGAGCTTCTCGGGCGTCATGCCGGGCCGCCATGCGCTGCGCGGCTTGAACCGGATCGTCGTCTCGAACATCTCGAGCGGCGCGGGATCGGTCGCGGTATCGGCGCGGCCCGATTTGCCGAACACCGTGTCGACTTCGGGCACGGTCTTGATCAGCCGGTCGGTCTGCTGCAGCAGCTCGCTCGCCTTGTCGGCCGAGATGCCCGGCAGCGCGGTCGGCATGTACAGCAGGTCGCCTTCGTCGAGCGGCGGCATGAATTCGCCGCCGAGTCGCGACAACGGCACGGCCGTCAACATGAGCGCGGCCACCGCGACGCCGATCGCGAACCACGGGCGCCGCAGCGTCGCCTCGAGCAGCGGCCGGTACAGGCGGATCAACACACGGTTGATCGGATTCGCGTGCTCGTGCGGAATGCGGCCGCGCACCAGATAGCCCATCAGCACCGGCACCAGCGTCACCGACAGCCCGGCGGCGGCGGCGATCGTGTAGGTCTTCGTGAACGCCAGCGGCGCGAACAGCTTGCCTTCCTGCCCTTCCAGCGAAAACACCGGGATGAACGACAGCGTGATGATCAGCAGCGAGAAGAACAGCGCAGGCCCGACCTCCGCGGCCGACGTCGCGACGAGCGCCCATCGTCGCGCCGGCGTGATCGGTTCGCCGGGATGCGCGTGGTCGTACGCTTCGAGATGCTTGTGCGCGTTCTCGATCATCACGATCGCCGCGTCGATCATCGCGCCGATCGCGATCGCGATCCCGCCGAGCGACATCAGGTTCGCGTTCACGCCCTGGTAGCGCATCACGATGAACGCGGCCAGCACGCCGAGCGGCAGCGACAGGATCGCGACGAACGCACTGCGCAGATGGAACAGGAACACCGCGCAGACGATCCCGACGATCACGAACTCCTCGATCAGCTTGTCCTTCAGGTTGCCCACCGCGCGCTCGATCAGCTGCGAGCGATCGTAGGTCGTGACGATCTCGACGCCGGGCGGCAGCGAACGCTTCAGGTCGGCGAGCTTCGCCTTCACCGCATCGATCGTGGTCAGCGCGTTCTTGCCCGAACGCATCACGACGACACCGCCCGTCACCTCGCCCTGCCCGTTCAGCTCCGCGATCCCGCGCCGCATCGCCGGGCCGACCTGGATGCGCGCGACGTCGCCGAGCAGCACCGGCGTGCCGGCGTCGTTCGTGCGCAGCACGACGTGCCGGAAATCGTCGAGCGTGCGCAGGTAGCCGGTCGAGCGCACCATGTACTCCGACTCGGCCAGCTCGACGACGGACCCGCCGGACGCCTGGTTCGCGTTGCCGAGCGCGTTCGCGACCTCCGCCTGCGTGATGCCGTACGCGCGCAGCTTGTCCGGATCGAGCACGACCTGGTACTGCTGCACCATCCCGCCGATGCTCGCGACTTCCGACACGTCCGGCACGGCCTTCAGCTCGAACTTCAGGAACCAGTCGTTGAGCGCGCGCAATTGCCCGAGATCGTGATGGCCGGTGCGATCGACGAGCGCATACTCGACCACCCAGCCGACGCCGGTCGCATCGGGCCCGAGCGAGACCGTGGCACCGGCCGGCAGCCGGCTCTGCACCTGGCTCAGGTATTCGAGCACGCGCGAGCGCGCCCAGTACGGATCGGTGCGGTCGTCGAACAGCACATAGACGAACGCATCGCCGAACGACGAATACGCGCGGACGGTTTTCGCGCCGGGCACGCCGAGCAGCGTGGTCGTCAACGGATAGGTCACCTGATCCTCGACGATCTGCGGCGCCTTGCCCGGATACGACGCCTTCACGATCACCTGCGTATCCGACAGGTCGGGCAACGCATCGAGCGGTGTCTGCCTGAGCGAATGGATGCCCCATGCGGCGATCAGCACGGTGGCGAGCAGCACGAGGAAACGGTTGTGGATCGACCAGCGAATGAGGCGCGCGATCATCGTTCGCCTCCCTGCGGTTCGACCTTCGTCAGCCGATAGCCGTCGTCGCCCTGCATGAACGCGAAGCGCACCGTCTGGCCCGGCTTCACGTCCGGGAACGCAGTGGCCGACGGCTTGCCGAACGTCATCGTCATCGCGCCCCAGCCGAGCGCCGGAACGGGCTGATGCGAGAACGTGATGTCGTCGGCCGTGACCTGCTCGACCTTGCCCGTCGTTTCGTAGGTTGGCGCCGCCTTCGGTGTGGACGCGGGCGCCGCCCCGCTTGCGCCGGTGCCGCTTTCCAGCCGCGGCAGCACGGACTGGAGGCTCGCCTCGGAATCGATCAGGAACTGCCCCGATGTGACGACCGTGTCGCCTTCGTTCAGCCCGCCGAGCACTTCCGTTTCGCTGCCGACGTCGTTGCCCGCCGTCACCGTCACCGGCTGAAGCCGGCCGTCGCCGTTCTTCACGATGACGATCGAGCGCTTGCCGGTCGCGATCACCGCCTCGGACGGCACGAGCAGGCGCGACACGGTCTGCCGCGCGGCGACCCGCACGCGCATCAGCATGCCGGGCGTGAGCTTCAGCGCGGCGTTGTCGATCTCCACGCGCGCCTGCAGCGTGCGGCTGCTCGTGCTGATGCCCGGCAGCACTTCGCGGATGCGCCCGGTGAAATGCTGCGCCGGGTCGCCCGCGAACGTCGCGTCGACCGACATCCCCGGCTGCACGGTCAGCGCGAGCGCTTCCGGCACTTCGACGATGAGCCACAGCGTCGAGAGTCCCGCGATCTTCGCAAGCGTCTGACCGGGCGCGACCATCGCGCCGTCTCGCACGTTCAATTCGCTGACGACGCCGGTCTCCGGCGCGGTCAGCACGACATGCGTCTGCGCGCGGCCGGTGCGATCGAGGTTCGCGATCATGCCGTCGGGAATCGACAGCGCCCGCATCCGCGCGCGCGAAGCCTCGAGCAGGCTGTCGTCCATCCCGCCGCGCTTGAGCGCGAGATATTCCTCCTGCGGCGCGAGCCAGTCGGGCACGAACAGCGACGCCACCGGCGCGCCCTTCGCGATGCGCTGCATCGGTGCGCGCGCATAGAGACGGTCGATGTAGCCGGTCACGCGCGACTGGACGACATCCGCGCGCGACTCGTCGAACTGCGTGGTGCCCACCGCATCGAATCCGGCCGCCGCCTGCTGCCGGCGCACGGTCGCATAGCGGATGCCGAGGTTCTGCTGCAGCCCCGGATCGATCCGGATGCCGGACGCGCCGCCGCCTTCGTCCGCGTAGACGGGCTGCAGCTGCATATCCATGAAGGGTGACTTGCCCGGCTTGTCGAAGTGCTGGTTCGGCACCATCGGGTCGTGCCAGTACAGCACCTTGCGGCCGGTCTTCGGGTCGGATTTACCGGGCAACGGCAACGGCGACGCCGACGCGGTGGTGTCCGTGGCCGTCGCGGCAGTCGCCGCATGGCGTGCGCCCGCGAAATAACCTGCGCCGAGCAGCGCAGCGCCGGCGAACGCCAGCACGGCCGCGCGGGCCAGTGTTTGCTTCGTCATGTCGTTCTCCTTTATTGCGCGGCGGCCAGCGTCGACGGCACGACCTGGTATTCGAGCTGGGCCCAGGTCTGCGACACCTCGCGCCTGAGGTCGAGCACCTGCAGTTGCGCATCCAGTTGCGCACGGCGCGCGGCGAACGTATCCGCGAGCGAGCCGGTACCCGCACGGTAGGCCGCGTTCGCCAGCTGCACGCGCTGGTCGGCGGCGGGCAGCAATGCGTCGCCGAGATTCGCGATGCGCGCACGACCGCTCGCGAGCGTCGCGGACTGCGTGCGGATATCGGCCTGCACCTGGCGCAGCGTGTCCTCGTACATCAGCCGCGCCTTCGTCGCGAGCGCGGCCTTCTCGGCGACGTCGCGGTTCTGGCGGTTCTTGCGATTGAGCGGCAGCGGGATCGTCACGCCGACCGACACCATGTTCGAATACGCGCCGCCACGCTGCTGGTACGCGACTTCCCATGTCCAGTTCGGGCTGCGTTCGCTGTTCGCGACGGCCGTATCGGCTTCGGCGACGGCGATATCGTCCGCAGCCGTGATGAGCACCGGCTGCGACGACCGCAATTCGTCCGGCGGCAACGACGACACGAACGACTCCGGCGCGGGCGGCGTGCCCGCGACGTCGTCGACCGGCACGGCGGTCCAGCGCGACAGCGTGATGAGCGCGGTCTGGTAGGCCTGCTGCGCCTTCAGCAACTGGTCCTGCGTCTGCGCGAGCATGGCCCGCGCCTGGACGACATCGGCCGCGCTCGCCTTCGCGCCGCGATACGACGCCTTCGTCGCTTCGAGTTCGTGGTTCATGTGATCGAGCAGCGCCTGCTGCAGCGCGAGCGCCTGCTTCGCGTAGACGGCGTTCAGCCAGGCCGTCGCGGTTTGCTGGCGCACGCTCGCGAGCTGCGCGAGATAGCCGGCGCGTTCGCGCCCGACCTGCTCGTTGGCGAGCGCCGATCGCAGGCGCCGCTTGTCGCCGGACACCCACTCCTGCTCGATGCCGATGCGGCGCATCGTCATGAAATCCTGGCCGACGGTGAAGCGCTGGCCGCCATTGACCGGCAGGTTGTCGATGCCGGCCTTGAGCATCGGATCGGGCAGCTGGCCGGCCTTCACGGCCGCTTCCGAACTGGCGCGCACGGAAGCCTGCGCGGCCTGCATCGACGCGGAATGATCGGTGGCGGACTGCAGCGCGGCATCCAGCGTGAAAGGCGGTTGCTGCGCGTGAGCCGCGCCCGCAACCAGCAGCGCCGCCCAAAGCACGGGCGCGCGCCGACGCACACGCCGCGCAAGCGACGTGCCGAAATGGAATGACATGGTTGAACCCCAACGACGGAATCCCATGGGAATTCCACGTCCTGATACAGGACGAACCTCACCGCGAATGCGGCGAACCTATCGGATCGGGATCAGTTGATGCGTGGAGGGCGCCACAACCCGTTCGGATCGCGGACCGGGAGGATTTGCGCGTAGTGGAACGCGACGGTGCTGGCGTATGCAGCGGGGCGACTGACTTCGGCGCGAGCGGCCGGATGATAGAGACTGCCGAACTGGCATTGCGCCGTCAGCTTGCAGAACATGCCCTTCGCTTTCGCATGGGCCTTGCCGGCGGACGACGACTTCATCGAATCGCAACCCGGCATGTCGGCGGACATGCCGGCGTCCGCTTCCATCGACATGCCCTGCTGCATCATCGGACATTCCCCGGCCAAGCCGCTGGCTGCCAGCCCGCTGATGGGCAGCACTGCGCAGAGCAGCAGCAGGATGATGGTCCGGAGGAATTTCATGGCGGGGATTATAGCGCGGGGATTTGCTGTGTGGCGGCACGTCGATGAAGCGGAACGACGCGCCGACTCCACGGCGCCGCCTGCTACCGGGAGAGCCCCTCCGCCTCCAGCACCGCCCGCACCGCCGGCCGTGCCCGCACCCGCTCGTACCACGCACGCAGATGCGCATACCGGGTCAGGTCGATATCCGCGTTGTACACCGACCGCATCCATTCCGCCTTGCCCCAGCCCGTCAGCGCGAACAGGTACGCATCGGCGACCGTGAACGTGTCGCCCATCAAGAACGCGTTGCCTTCGAGTTGACGGTCGATCCACGCGAAGCGGCTGTCGAGCTTCGTTCTCGCCGGGTCGACGTATTGTCCCGCCTGCACCGCGTACAGCAGCGGGATGAAGCCCTTGTGGATCTCGGTGCCGAGGAAGTTGAGCCACTCCATCAGCCGATAGCGCGCGAGCGTGCCGTAAGCGGGCGCGAGCCCCGCGTCCGGACGCAAATCCGCGAGATACTGCGCGATCACCGGCCCTTCGCGCAGCAGCGTGCGGTCGTCGAGCTCGAGCAGCGGCACGTAGCCGAGTTCGGTCACGTCGTAGTAATTTCGCCCGTCTTCAATGACATGCTTGCGCGCGTCGACCTTGACGACATCCGCGTCGATGCCGGCTTCGCGCAGCACGATGCAGATCGCCTGCGAACAGCTTCCGGGAGCGTGATAGAGCTTCATGCGTTTCCTTGATGGGTTGTCCATGTATCGATTCGCCGCGACGCGGGCGCTAATATCTCGCATCGGCGCAGGGCTGAGAAGACGGCAGTCGTTTGTGCCGTAGTCACAAAAAATTTACCGACCAGGATTCGGCACGATGAAAACGAGTGCGACAGGATGTTCCGTTGAAGAAGCGATGCGCCTGCTCGGCGGCCGCTGGCGGCTGCTAGCGGTGTCGTATCTGCTCGACGGGCCGCGGCGCTTCAGCGACCTGCGGCGCGACATGCCCGGCATCTCGCAACGGATGCTGACGCTCGACCTGCGCGCGCTCGAAGATGCGGGGCTCGTGCGGCGGACCGTCTATCCGGAAGTGCCGGTGCGGGTCGAGTACGACCTGACCGCCGACGGCGACCGGCTGCGGCCCGTGGTCGAAGTCATGCGCGAATTCGGGCTGTGGCTGAAGGCGCGCGATGCCGATGCGTCGTGCGAGGCCGGCGTGACACCCGGCGCGGCAGCCGCGATCGAAACGGCCGTCCATTCAACCCGATAACCCCTACCGCCCTTACGCAGGAACCCCGTTCATGGAACTTCACGCCACGATCGGCGCGGCAACGTCCGATCTCGACGACGACGAAAGCTTCGCCAACATCTACTGTCACGACGCCGAGCAGGACTATTGCTTCGCGCTGTCGCGCTTTCCGGACGACGCGCTGATTGAAGTGATGGTGCGCGACCAGATCAACGTGCGCGTCAAGGATCTGTCGGTGCGCCTGACGGACGACATGATCGACGTCGAACTCGAACCCGGCATCGCCGCGCGTCTCGACGGCCAGACGCGCTACGTGATCCATCTCGCACCCGGCCAGTACGATCCGGTCGCGCTGCGCGCCGCGCTGAAGGAGATCTTCGTCGGCAAGAACGGGTATCGGGACGACAGCGCGCGCGGCTAGGCAGCCGACGGCCCGTTCATCCTCGACCTTCGCTCCGACGCCTGCTCATGACGCGCTCCCCGCGACTCCGCCCGCTTCCCCGCATTGCCGCGACCGCGCTACTGCTCGCCGCCTGCGCATCGATCGCGCCCGCCGCGCACGCGGCCAAGCCGCTGCTCGCGTTCAAGGTCGACGACACCGTCACGGCCCGCGTCGAACGGGCGGACAACCAGCACATCACCGTGCGCTTCCTGCCCAGCGGCAAGACGCAAACGCTCGACGTGACCGCCGCCGACGAGGAAGGTCACTATCACCTCGCGTCGGACGACTACAACTTCGACGGCCACCGCGATCTCGCCATGCACGCGACGCTCGGCATGGTCAACGACAGCTACGGGATCTACCTGTACGACGCCGCGCGCCAGCAGTTCGAACCGCTGCACATGCCGGCGAGCAACATGCCGCATGGCAACTGCGACGACCTCGTCAACGTGGCAGCGAAACCGAAAGAGCGCACGCTGTACAGCTCGTGCCGCGGCGGCCCGATCTGGTACACCGATGCGTACCGCTTCGACAGTCACGGCAGGATGTATCTCTACCAGCGCAGCGAAGCTCTCCCGGACGATCTGCGTGACCTGCTCGACGGCGATTCGGGCCCGACGTCGATGCTGCTGACCTACGACGCGCAAGGCAAACGCGTGTCGCGCCGCCCTGATGCGTACGGCGGCGGCACCGTCACGTTCAAGGTGCGTCCGGCGCGCCTGCCGCTTCACGATGCGATGAACGACGCGCCCACGCGCCGCTACGTCGTCGCGGGCGACACGGTCGAACTGATCGACGCGAGCGCTGACGTCCAGTGGCTGAAGGTGCGGTATCGCAACCCGCACGCGGGGGCGGTACAGGGCTGGGTCAGCGCGACGGAGGCGATGGGCAATTGATGCAGGCGGCGGCGTGATCGCCGCCCAGCGGCCCGCGAAGCCGGCCGGCAGCAGGTAGCCCTGGCCCGGCGTGAACTCCTTGCGGTTGCCTTCGACGTCTGTCAGCGCGACCCGGCCCTCGACGAGCCACACGGCTTCGTCGGCCGCGGTTTCCGGAAACTCCACCGAGCCGACTTTCCCTTCCCGCCAGCCAATGATGTAGTTGCCGCTCTTGCCTTCCGCCGCGCGCCAATCGCTTTCGTCCATGCCGAAGTCGAGCTTCGTGAATTCGCCGATGCCTGCGCCGAGCGGCAGGATGTCCTTGATCAGTTTGGTCATCAGAATCTTTCGTCTCTCGATTGAAAAAAGCAGAGACAAAGTTACGCATTTACACTGCCCCGGTATGCTCCCTCCGGGGGGGGACAAGCGGTGTTTTCCGGGGCAAGCGGGTCGGCAGGACAACCGACGGTATTTCCCCCTATTGACGTCCGCCTCCGCCTAAACCCCTCGGAGGATTCCCACACCTGGCGATGCACGTCCGCATCGGAGAATGTTCTGCGCAGCGTTGGTATCCCGATCATGCTCGACACCACAGTCACTGCAAACCCACTCTCTTATTCGCAGCCCTGCGATACCTTTCGGCCGCGTCGTGCTGTCTTTCGACCCGCACGCCAAACAGGACTGGGTGGAACCGCTTTCGTCGACTTCCTCGAACGTGACTCCGTGCGCCATCGCCTTGTAACGGAGCTTGTTTCGGAAGGACGACCAGGCTGCGTCGTAGACGCTTTTAGCCATCCTGGTTCCGGCAAGTTTGGCGGCCGACACGTTGCCGACCGCGATGTAATCGAAACGCCGCACCAGATCGAGCGCGAGTTTGTGTTGGGAATCGGCACGGGCATTCGCGACCTTGGCGTGCAACTTCGCGATGTGCCGCTTGTGCTTTCGCGCCCGTTGCGCTTTCGCGAGCTTTTCCGCCGCTCGCTGGCCGAACCGATCGTTCGGCAGCTTCTCGCCCGTCGAAAGTGTGGCGAAGTCTTTCAAGCCGAGATCGATGCCGACAACGGAACGGATCGGGCGGGCCGGAACATCGGGCATCTCGATCACGATATTCAAGAACCAATTGCCGCGCGCATCCTGTGCAAAGTTGGTTCCGTCCTTGATCTTGCCTTCGGGAAGCGGGCGGCTATTGAACACGCGAAAGGTGTTGCCGGCAAAGCGGAACGCTTCGCCTTCGCGCTTCAGGTCGCGGCCCTTCAGCGGCACCCAGCCCAGCGATTTCCTGCCGCGATAGCGCAGGTAAGGGCGTCGATGCTGGCTGCGCGACTTCGCGTATTGCTCGCACGTTGCATTGATCGTTCCAGAGTGAATGCCGAGCGCCTTGCTGCTGCCGGTCGTGAGCACATTCAAGTCGAAACCCGTCGGCCACTTCTTGTTCCACTTGAGCGCGTGCTTCTGCATGTCATTGCAGAAGTTCCAGACGTAGTTCACCGCACGGCTCTGTATGCTAAGCAGTCCGTTGAGCGACCTCACGCGGTAGCGGTAGACAAGGATCATGCCGATGATCCTAACCCGTGGAAGAAGCTGCCTGTCAACAGCACTTCTTTCCTTCCCGCCATCCGCCCCGAAGGAAGTCCCCTTGGGGGAAATGGCGGGATCTCTCGGAGCAAATTCTGATGACGGTTTCAGCTGCAACCGCTAAAATCCCGCCCGCTTTTCACCGGGGAACCGCATGCTGCTCAACGTGAACCCCTTCCACCGCGACAACGACCGTTTCAACGTGTCGTTCAAGGCGCTGGGCGAGCTGATCGAGACGGTCGGCACGCCGCACTTCGTGCCGCGCCTCACGCAACTGCTCAATGAAGTGGTACCGCTCGACGTCGCGCACGTCGAACGCTCGCGCGTCGACGGTTCGATGCCCACCGGCTACCGATGCGAATGGATCGGCAGCAGCGGCATCGGCACCGAATCCACTGAAATCTCCGACGTGATGACGCTCTACTACGAGCGCTTTCTCGACAGCGACCCGCTGTTCGCGGGGCTGCGCGGCAAGACGGGCACGATGCTCGTCGTGCGCGACATCGCGGCGATCCCGCCCGGCGAATTCCGCCAGCGGCTGTTCGACGACGTGCATATCGGGCACGAATGCGTGCTCGCGCGCGGCACGCGCTATTCGCAGCATTCGATCGCGCTGGAGCGCGGCCGCGACCGGCCGCCGTTCACGCTCGCCGAGATGAACCGCTTTCGCAGCATCAGCGACGTGCTGTTCCCGCTGCTCGAACTGCACGCATCGACCACGGCCGTGCGGCGCGTCGCGCACCCGACGCCCGACGTCCATCCGCTCGCGCAGTTCGATGCGCGGATCGCGGCCGACGGCGTAAAGCTGTCGAAGCGCGAATACGAAACCTGCAAGCACCTGCTCTCCGGCAAGACCGTGCCCGAGACGGCCGAGATCCTCGGCGTGCGCGTCGCGTCGGCCGAGTCGTACGTGAAGCGCGCGTTCGCGAAGCTCGGCGTGCGCACGAAGCGCGAACTCGCCGCGTGGGGTTCGGCCGCCACCGCGTTCCCTTCCGCCGGCACACACGACGGCGCCGCGCCACCTGCCATCTCGCGCTGACGCGCCCCGGCCGCACCGCGCCGCGCGGCCGCGTTCGGTTGCGCCGCGTCGATGCGGCGGCGCTACTCGCATCGAAGCCCGTCGATGTAAACGTTGCGACTTCAAAATCTTCGCGCGGGCGTTCTCCTCTACCGTCGGCCGATCGCTTTACCTCAGAAAAAGGAGACGGCCCATGCCCCGCGAACTGAATCAACCGATGGGCGGCAACGAGATGCCGCGCTTTGGCGGCATCGCCACGATGATGCGGCTGCCGCAAGCCGACACGACCGACGGCCTCGACGTGTGCTTCGTCGGCGTGCCGCTCGAGCTCGGCGGCAAGTCGTCGCTGATCGTGCGCGACGACGCCGATCTCGACGTCGCGGTGTCGCTCGCGGTCGCGGTCGCGGTCGCGGTCGCGGTCGCGGTCGCGGTCGCGCAGCGTACGCGCGTCGAAGCGATGCTCCAGCACGGCATCGATGCGGGCGCACGCGTCGCATTCAGCGGCCGAGTGGCGGATGCCGGCGGCGACGGCTTCTTCATGGCGCCCGTCGTGATCGCCGAGCCGGCCGCCGACAACCCGCTGTGGACCGACGAAGTGTTCGGCCCCGTCGCGTGCGTGAAATCGTTCCGCACCGACGACGAAGCGATCGCGCTCGCGAACGACACGCGCTACGGGCTCGTCGCGACCGTCGTGACGCGCAATGCGGGTATCGCGAAGCAATTCCAGCAGCGCGTGCGCGCGGGGCTCGTGTGGATCAACGCGCCGCAGCTCATCTACCCGCACGTGTGCTGGGGCGGGTTCGGGCTCAGCGGAATCGGGCGCGAACTCGGCGTCGCGGGGCTGCGCAGCTACCAGGAACTGCGCCACGCGATGCGCGCGATCGACTGACCAGTGGGGCCATTCAGGCCGTTGGCGGCACCGTGTCTCGCGATACGGTGCCGTCTTTTTTGGGGAGGGTTGCGTGATTCGCCGCCCTGTTTCCGGGTCGCATCGATACGGAAACTCACGCGACGGCCACGCATTTTTTGACCTCGATCAAGAAAATCGCGCACATCGCCGCGCGCAAACGTGTGCCACGCGTGAATCACGCGCGATCCGTGGAATCACGGGTTCAGTCGTCCGGACGATCGCCGTTATTGCATCAACACCCGCCGATCGACGTCGTTTTGCAGCGAATCGGGACGACCGCCCGGATCGCCTCCGACACGCAACGATCCGTCGCGGGCATGGAACGGGACAGCCACACGTCCCGCTCGCTTTTCGACAACGGATGCAACAGCGCAAGTCGCGGACGAGGGAATCATGTTTGTAGCCATCGGGTGGATCGTCGTGATCGGGTCGGTGATCGGCAGTTTCGTCGGCGTGGGTGGCCATTTGCCGGCCTTGCTGCAACCGTTCGAGCTGCTGTGCATTTTCGGCGCCGCGCTCGGTGCGTTCGTCGTCAGCAATCCGGTCACGACGCTGAAGAAGACGATCAAGAGCCTGCCGACCTGTTTCAAGGGCGGCGGCTACACGAAGCAGCAATACGTCGAACTGATCGCGCTGCTGTACGAGCTGCTGCAGAAGGCGCGCCGGGACGGCATGCTGGCGCTCGAGCGCCGACGTCGACGCGCCCGAGCAAAGCCCGCTGTTCCAGAAGTATTCGCATGTGCTCGAAGACCATCACCTGCTCGACTTCATCGTCGATTATCTGCGGATGATGTCGAGCGGCAACGTGAACGTGCTGGAGATGCAGGACCTGATGGATGAGGAGCTGCATACGCACCACGCGGAGGCGTCGGTCGCGGCCAATGCGATCCAGAAGATGGCCGACGGCCTGCCCGCGTTCGGCATCGTCGCCGCGGTGATGGGCGTCGTGCATACGATGGGCTCGGTCGGCGCGCCGCCCGCCGTGCTCGGCAAGATGATCGCCGGCGCGCTCGTCGGCACGTTCCTCGGCATCCTGCTCGCGTACGGCTTCGTCGGTCCGCTCGCGGATCTGCTCAATGCGAAGGGCCGTGCCGCGGCCAAGCCGTTCCAGTGCGTGAAGGCCGTGCTGCTCGCGTCGATGAGCGGCTACGCGCCGGCGGTGGCGGTGGAATTCGGCCGCAAGGTGCTGTTCACGGCCGACCGCCCGAGCTTCAAGGAACTCGACGAGGCCGTGCGCGCGACGAAGTCGCCCAAGGCCGCGTAACGGAGGCGCCATGGCCGACAGTCGCTCCAATTCGTCGAAACAGGCATCGCCCGTCGTCGTGCGTCGCAAGAAAGGCGACGATCACGACGCCCACCACGGCGGCGCATGGAAAATCGCCTACGCCGATTTCGTCACGGCGATGATGGCGTTCTTCCTGCTGATGTGGCTGCTCGGCTCGGTTTCCAAGTACGACAAGCAGGGGATCGAGGACTACTTCAACACGCCGCTGTCGACGCTCCTCTCAGGCGGGAAGGACGCGCAGGCGCCGCGTCCGAGCGTCGTGCAGGGGGGCGGCCGCGACATGACGGACCCGGCGCCGGCGATCGATGCGAAAGCGCAACCGGTGCCGGCCAGTTCTCCCGCGGCACTCGCCAGCATCGTCGATACGCAAAAGCTCGAACGCCTGAAGGCGAAGCTGACCGCGGCGATTGCGCAAAGCCCGTCGTTGCGTGCGTACCAGGACCAGATCCGGATCGCGATCACCCACGAGGGCCTGCGCATCGAGATCGTCGATTCGCTCAAGCGCCCGATGTTCGCATCGGGCAGTTCGCGACCCGAAGGCTATGCCACCGCGATCCTCACCCAGATCGGTACGGCACTCGACGATGTCGAAAACCGCGTGTCGATCGCGGGGCACACCGATTCGACGCCGTATCCCGACGGCCCCGCGGGCTATTCGAACTGGGAGCTCTCCAGCGATCGTGCGAATGCCGCGCGGCGCGCGCTGGTCGCGGGCGGGTTGCGGGAAGAAAAGCTGCTCCAGGTGCGCGGGCTCGCGGATGTCCTGCCGCTCGACAGGAATGTGGCGGACGAGCCGACCAACCGCCGCATCAGCATCCTCGTGATGAACAATGCCGCCGAGCAGGCGTTCTTTCGGGACGGTGGCCGCACGACCGTGAACGAGACGGCCGGCGCCCGGGCCGCCGTGCTGCCGGCGGCGGTCACGCGGCAGCATTAGGCGCATTCGCGTTCACGAACGTCGGCCATGCGCACAGCCACCGCGCGCCTCCTCGTGCCCGACACAGTGGGCCTCGGCATCATGGCCGCGTTCGGAACGGCCGTGCGCAACATCGACTGACCAATCGGCCGCTCAGGCCGTCGACGGCACCGTGTCTCCTCCACGGTGCCGTCTTTTTCTGCGCACACGATATATTCCGTAGAATATATCGATACCTGCACTTCCGGAGATTCGCCATGCCCCGCACGCCGACGGATCGCGCCCCGCAGCGCGCCGCACGGGAACAGCCGCTCGCGCGCAAGATCCGCGCGCTCAGGCCGCTGTCGAGCGACGCGCGCGCGCAGCAGGTCACGGATGTCGTCGACGCGTTCCGGCGCCTGCGCGGCAGCGTCGTGCGCTTCATCCGGATGCTCTCGGCCGCATACGCGGAAGACACGCTGTCCGCCATGGGCTTTCGTGAGCTGCTGTCGACGCTCGAAGACGACGCCCGCACCGCCCGCTTCACACGCCTGCCCGAACTCGAACGGGCAATCGGCCACGCGCGCCGCCTCGAACGCACGCGCGACGACGTGTTCTCCGATTCGTTCAGCAACGACCCGGCCGCGATGCGCGATGCGGTCGCCGCGCTGGAGCGCGTCGACGTGCTGTTCGTCGGGCTGTGTGTCGAGTCCGTGATGGCGCGTCATGCGCCGGCATCCCGCTCCGTTTCGCCCGCGGCTCCGGCATCGGCCCCTGCCGCGCTGCCGCTCGCCGACCATTCAACCGCGCTCTGCTGACCGCGCCACACCGCGCTGCGCCGTGATTCCCCAGGAATTTCGATCGTTATATTCCGTAGTATATTTCGCGAATCTTTCGCGCATCCGTCTCCGGCTCGACCGTGCCGGACAGAGGTCAACATGCACGCTCCGCCCTTTCGCCTTGCCCGCACGGCGGATCTCTCGTCGCCTGGCGGTAACCTGCCCGCGGCAACCGGCACGCGGGCCGACACATGCTGCGCGCCGTCGCGCGCGCAACTGACCGAGCTGAAGCGCCGCGCGCGCCTGTCCGAGCTCGATGCGCACCTGCACTGCTCGATCATCGGCACCTGCCTGACCACGCACGAGCTGCGCAGGCTCGTGCCGAAGTTCACCGACCTCGACCGCCAGCACGCGACCGACCTCGACATCCATCATGCGGCCGTCGAACTCGCAATCGACGGCACGGCCGGCGCCAAGGCACTGCACAAGGCGCTCGACGAGCGCTACGCCGGCGCGATCCGCGCGTTCGACAGCGCGAAGGACGCGGACGAACTCCTCGCCCGCTGGAAGGAGGCCCTGAAGAGCGGCGACATTCCGCCTGCGTACTGGGCGCTGATGACGCATCCGCGCACGACGATGGGCGTGCGCCAGGCCGCGTTCGGCGACCTGCACATGCTGTCGCACCTGGTCGGCGCGGCCAATCGCGCCGATATCCGGCGGCTGGTCGCGCTGGAGGAAGAGAATGCGGCGCTGCACGCGAAGATCGAACGCCAGCAGGCGCGCCTGCATGACATGAGCATGCAGCGCGACGCGGCGCTGCAGGAACGGGATGCCTTCGCCGCGCGCCAGAACGCGCAGCCGCAGGCAGCCGAAAACGCATTGCGCGACGAAGTGCACGAACTGCGCGAAGCGCTGGCCGCGCGCGACGAACGGCTCGCGCTGCACACGAGCCGCCGCGAGGCGGCCGAGCAGCGGATCGCCGCGGAACAGGCGAGCGCTCGTGCGATGCGCGCGCGGCTCGACGACCTGATGGCGATGGTGAAGACGCTGCGCGCCGAAGCGAGCGCGATCGAACAGGCGGTGCAGGCGTCGGCGGACGATCCGGCCGAACGCGCGGCCGATCCGCTGTCGATCCTTCAGCGCACGCGTCTGGTGTACGTCGGCGGGCGCCCCGGCTCGAACCGCGCGATCAAGCGGATCGTCGCAACGGCGGGCGGCGAGGTGACGCTGCACGACGGCGGCATCGAGGATCGCAAGGGCCTGCTGGCCGCCGCGCTACCGGGCGCACACATGGTCGTGTTCCCGGTCGACTGTATCGACCACGATTCGATGAGCCTGCTCAAGCGCATCTGCGAGCGCCACCACATCGCGTACTACCCGCTGCGAACCGCGAGCGTCGCCAGCTTCGTCGAACTGATCGGGCGGCTCGATGCGCAGGCGCGCGATGTCATGGCGCGGGACGCCGCGACGGGCGACACGCCGCGCTTCTGCCTGCGGCACGGCTAAGGCCGGATTCGCTTCGCGTTTGTGCGCTCGGCCCGTCAGCGGAGCGGTACACGCCCGTAGTTAGCGTGACCGGGCCCCAGGCAAGCGCACCCTTCAGCGCCGCACCATTTTCGTGAGCGCGGCGATTTCGTCCGCGCAGGCTGCATAGGCCCGCTCCTCGATCCCGCGATAGAGACGGATGATCTCCTCGCCGACCGGCGTGAGCACGCTGCCGCCGCCGCTCTGCCCGCCATGCTCGGATACCGTCGCCGGCGATTTCAGCGAACGGTTCAACTCGTCCATCAGCAACCACGCACGCCGGTACGACATCTTCAGGCTGCGCGCCGCCGCCGAAATCGAACCGTGCTCGCGCACGGCTTCGAGCAGCGCGACCTTGCCCGGGCCGAGCGCGATCGTGTCGGCCTGCTGGATACGCATCCTGAACCGCACCTCAGGCTTGGGGTGTGCCGGAGTCTTCATGTTGACCTGCCCTTTGAACGATGCGGGCAAGCATACACGATGGCCGGTGCGACGCACGCCGGCCGCCTGCGCGCCGGCTCAGACCTCGAGCGCGCGCGCGACGATGCCGGCCAGCCGCTTCACGTGGCGCGATGCGGGCAGGATGTCGGCGCCGTCGCTCAGAACGCCGCTCAGAACCTGTGACGCAGGCCGATGCGCGTGACGAACTGCGTGTTCGCGCCCGCGTTGCCGATGAACGCCCCCGACGAGCCGATCTCGGCCTGCACCGGCACCACGCGGCCGTTGATCGTGTTGCTGCCCGACGCCTTCTGGTAGGCCGCGCTCACGTACACGTCCGTGCGCTTCGACAGCGCATAGTCGAGCGCGGCGTTGACCTGGTGCCACTTGCCGTCGAAGCGGCCGTCGAGCTTCGAGAACGTATAGCCGAGACCGCCGCTCAGGGCCGGCGTGAGCGCGTAGCGGCCGCCGATTTCGTAGTTGTTCAGCTTCGACGATTCGCCCGACAGCGGCACGAACTTCGTGTGCGTCCAGTTCGCCCACACGAGCGCCGCCGCGATCGCATAGCGCGCGCCGACGCCGACCGTCTCGAGGTCACGCAGCCCGAGCGTGTTGATGTTCGCGATGCTCACGCCGAACGCGGGCGTCGCGCCGTTCGGGAAACGAATGTTCGTGTACGCGGCACCGATGCCGAACGGCCCTTGCGCGTAGTTCGCGCCGAAGCTGTACGCGCTCGACGAACCCTGCGAACCGGTCGTGCCGGCCGTGGTCGGCGTGCCCGCGAACTGCGTCGAGTTCGAGAAACCGTACATCGCGCCGAACGTCAGGCCCGCGAAGTTCGCGCTCTGGAACTTCACCGCATTGTTGATGCGGCTCGACGTCAGCTGGTCGAGATCGTTGATGTGATACGCGTAGTTGCCGGCCGGCGTCTGGCTGCCCATCGAATAGTTCGCGCCGATGTAGTCGGTCGAGAACGCGTACTGGCGGCCGAACGTCAGCGAACCGATCCCGTTCTTCGACAGGCCGACGAACGCCTGCCGGCCGAAGATCGCGCCGCCCTGGCCGATCGTGCCGTCGCCGCTGCCGAAGCCGTTTTCCAGCACGAACAGCGCCTTCAGCCCGCCGCCGAGATCCTCGGTGCCGCGGATGCCCCAGCGGCTGCCCGACGCGACGCCGTCACCGTACTTGGCGAGCTTGCCGTGCCCGCCCGACGTCGCGACCTTGTTCGAATACGTGATACCCGCATCGATCAGCCCGTAGAGCGTGACGCTGCTTTGCGCATGTGCGGCGGTGCCGAACGTCCCGAGTGCGGCCGCGGCCACGATGGTCTTTTTCATGTTCCCTTCCTTTTGTTGTCGAGTTGTTGACGCGCGCGCCTGCGTCGCAGCGTGACGCGCGGCGTGTTGACGAAGAACCGGCTGATGAACGAGCGCAAGCCACGGGATCGCCGGACACGCAAACGCCTCATGCGCATGCACGATGTTCCGTCTCGATGCCGGTGTGGGCTTGCGGAAGCGGCATGCCATGGGGCGGCCGCTCGTGTTGCAGCGTCGAAAAGCATGCGCACCGGTTGCGCATGCCGCGACGACGCGTTGCTCCGGCGATGCAGGTCAGACGCTCTTCCGGCTTTCGTGGAGCAGATGGACGACGTAGCGCCTGACGACGCCACGGCCTTCGATATATCCGTCGGAATATATCGATTTGTCATGAAACGGTAAACGGTTATTCGGGTTCCCGTCGTCTTTCATCCACAGGCGATCGACTGCCACCCGGATCGACAACACGACGCAAGGCGGCCGGCATCGCACCGATGCCGGCACCGGGCCCACGCCGAAATCCAGCATAATCAGGCGGTTGAACGGGCGCCACAACCGGCGCGCGAACCCCGCACACGTTTGCGTCGCCGTCCGGTTCATGGCGTGCCCGCGTTACGCCGTCACGGAAGCCGCCCGTCTGTGCCGGGCTCGCGCGCGGCGAATTGTGTGGATGCAAAAGATCGAAGCAAGAACAAACTCGATGCGGCGGATATCGCGACGCCCCCGATCGCATCATGGCCCCCCCCCGCCGCCATCCCGCAGAAGACAGGACACCGACACATGGACCGAACCGAGCACATCAGCATCGAACAGACGAACGGGCTGCCCGCCGACGAACTGGACCGATGCGACTTCTCGTTCGACATCGCCTGGGAATTGAACGCGCCGTATCAGGACTTGCTCGATCTTCGCGCGCTGCCGGCGCGCCGCAAGCAGTACGGCTTCGATCCGGCCGGCTGGGCGGACGACGCGACCGGCAAGACGGCGCTCTTTCGCGCGACGGCCGGCGGCCGGCTCGCCGGGTTCGTGGCCATCGGCCAGAGCTGGAACGGGATGGCCGAGATCGCGGAGCTGGCCGTCGACCGCCACTGCCGGCGGCAAGGCATCGGGCAGTTGCTGCTGGCGGCCGCGGAATCGTGGGCACGCAGCCAAGGGTTCGGCTTCATGCGGCTGGAAACGCAGTCGAACAATGTCGCCGCGTGCAGCACGTATGCCCGCTCGGGCTTCGTGCTGGGCGGACACGATCGCCTGCTGTACGCCGGCGACGAGAACGAAGGTGAAGTGGCGCTGTTCTGGTACAAGGACCTGCGCGACGGGCAGACCGCACGGATCCGCACGGTCGACCCGGAATCGATGCGGCCGGTGCGCTGACGCGCCGCCGCCCCCGCGTCATGGCCGCGTCATTGCGGCATCACCTCCGCGTCGCGACGATGAACAGGCGCGGGAACGGCAGCAGCACGGAGCCGTCGGCGAGCGCCGGATAGCCGCCCGGGCCCGCGATCGCATCGCGATACTGCGCGAGAAACGCCGCGCGCTCGCCGTCGTCGAGCGCCGCGAGGAACGGCCGCAGCGCGCTGCCCTTGAACCATTCGACGACCGCGCCGGCACCGCCGCGCAGCGGGTGGTAGTAAGTCGTGCGCCACACGTCCACGCGCGAGCACAGCGGCGACAGCAGCGCGTGGTAGACACGCGCATCGAACCGCTCGGTGCGTGCCGCGCCCTTCAGCTTGTCCGCCCACGGCCCGGCCGCGGCGACCTCGCGCATCAACCGGTGCGCGGGTTCGTCGAGGTTGTCGGGCATCTGCACCGCAAGATGGCCACCCGGTGCGAGCCGGCCGACGAGCGCCGGAAACAGCGTGTCGTGCGCGGGTACCCATTGCAGCACCGCATTCGCGAGAATCAGGTCGTAGCCGCCGCGATCGTCCCATCCGGAAATATCCACGACATCGAAACGCAGGTTCGGCAGGCGCTTGCGCGCGGCGTCGATCATGTCCGCCGACGCATCGATCCCGTGAACCGTTGCGTCCGGCGCACGCGCGATCAGCGCCTCCGTCGAATTGCCGGGCCCGCAGCCGATGTCGATCGCGGTATGGATCGGCGTGTCCGGCACCGCGGCCAGCAGATCGCGGATCGGCCGCGTGCGTTCGTCCTCGAATTGCACGTACTGGGCGGCATATCGATCGAGTGGGGTCGTCATGTCGTTCCTCCTAGTCGGCGTGGACGGCCTTGCCCGCTCTGCACACGGGATGCCGGCGGCCGTCGATGCAACGCATTCTGCGATCGTCACGAAGTTCAGTAAAATGAATTTAATATCGTGATTGATTCAAAATTCTGATGAAAATCGATACGCTCGGTGTCCAGGCCTTCGTCGCGATCGCCGACGGCGGCAGCTTCCGGCAGGCAGCCGATACGCTCCACGTCACGCAAACAGCCATCACGCAGCGGCTGCGCAAGCTCGAAACCTTTCTCGGCGTCGCGCTCGTCGAGCGCACCACGCGCCGCACGACACTCACCGAAATCGGCCGGCGCTTCCTGCCGCAAGCGCGCCGGCTGCTGAACGAGCTGTCCGACGCGCTCACCGAAATTCGCGAAACCGGCCTGAGCCAGCGCGGCGACGTCACGATCGCGTGCGTGCCGACGGTCGGCGTGCAATACCTGCCGCGCATCCTGCGCGCGTTCTCCGCGCACCGTCCGCACGATCGCGTGAAGATCCTCGATCACGCGTCGGCGTCGGTGCTGCGGGCCGTGCTGCATCGCGAGGCCGAGTTCGGCATCGGCATCGCCGGCGACCAGCATCCCGAACTGGTCAACGTGCCGCTGACGCGCGATCCGTACGTGCTGGTATGTCGCGACGATCATCCGCTCGCGAAGCGGCGGCGCATTCGCTGGGCGGCACTGCAGCCGCATCCGCTGATCTTCGCCGGCGAAGTGAGCGGCAATCGCGGGCTGCTCGACGGCGCACTGAAGACGAGCGGCGTGTCGCTGTATTCGTTCTACGAAGTGCAGCGCAGCTCGACCGCGCTCGGGCTCGTCGCCGAAGGGCTCGGTGCAGCCGTGGTACCGAAGCTCGCGATCCAGAAGAATGCGTATCCGATGATCCGCACGATCGAGCTCGTCGAGCCGGCGGTGTCGCGCACGCTCGTGCTCGTCACCCGCAAGAGCGCGCAACTGTCGCCGGCCGCCCGTGCGTTGTACGACAGGATCGTCGAACAGGCGACACCCTGACGATAGTGTCAGGGGTGCGTCACGCCGCAGCGCCTTCGGGGTAGTATCGCCACACGCGGTCGCGACGACCGGTGCCTACCCGGCGCCGCACGCGTCATGCGACCGCTGCAACGGCCGTTCCTCCCCCCCCCTGCACGGAGCACTGCATGGCCTATCGCAACTACCACAAGCGCAAGATTGCAGACCGGGAACTCCATCCCGAAACCCAGATGATGTCGTACGGCTACGATCCGTTCCTGTCGGAAGGATCGGTGAAGCCGCCCGTGTTCCTCACGTCGACGTTCGCGTTCCGCACGGCCGAGGATGGCGCCGAATTCTTCGACGTCGTGGCCGGGCGCAAGCCTTCGCCCGAAGGCGAAAGCGCGGGCCTCGTCTACAGCCGCTTCAATCACCCGAACCTGGAGATCGTCGAGGATCGCCTCGCGCTGCTCGACGATTCCGAAGCCGCCGTCGTGACGTCGAGCGGCATGTCCGCGATCGCCGCGATCCTGCTGACGTTCCTGCGGCCGGGCGACTGCGTCGTCCAGTCCGTGCCGCTGTATGGCGGCACCGAAACGCTGATCTCGAAGTTCCTGCCCGAGTGGGGCATTCGCTCCGAAGTGATCGCCGACGGGCTGTCCACCAGCGCGATCCGCGCCGCGCTCGACGCGGCCGCGCAAAAGGGCCACGTGCGGATGTGCTACATCGAGACACCCGCCAACCCGACCAATACACTGTTCGACCTGGAAGGGCTGCGCGGCGAGATCGATGCATTCGAAGCACGCCACGGCTATCGCCCGCTGTCGGTCTGCGACAACACGCTGCTCGGGCCGCTGTACCAGAAGCCGTCGCGGCAAGGCATCGACCTGAGCGTGTACTCGCTGACGAAATACATCGGTGGGCATAGCGACCTCGTCGCCGGCGGCGTCACGGGCAGCCGCGACCTGATCACGAAGATCCGCTCGATCCGCAGCACGCTCGGCTCGCAGCTCGACCCGCACTCGTCGTGGATGATCACGCGCTCGATGGAAACGCTCGTGCTGCGCATGCAGCAGGCCGCGCGCAGCGGCAGCGCCGTCGCCCGCTGGCTCGCCGGCAATCCGCATCGCCCGGTGCGCGTGCTGCACCCCGAGCTCATCGACGATCCGGCCTACCAGGCCGTCTACCAGCGCCAGTGCAGCGGGCCCGGCTCGACGTTCGCGTTCATCCTCGACGGCGGCCGCGAGCAGGCGTTCAGGTTCATCAACCACCTGACGCTCTTCAAGTCCGCGGTCAGTCTCGGCGGCACGGAGTCGCTGATCTGCCATCCGGCGTCGACGACGCATTCGGGCGTGCCGGCCGATGCGCGTGCAGCGGCGGGCGTGTCGGAAGGGTTGATTCGCGTGTCGGTCGGGCTCGAACATCCGGACGACCTGATCGCCGACCTGTCGTACGCGCTGGAGCATTGCTGACGCGAGCGGTATGCGCCCCGTGCTGGTTCGCACGGGGCGGCTCCCTCCGGCGCGGGGCCGGCATTCAGTGACGCCGCCCGCGCCCGGACGCCGACGCCCGGACGCCGACGCCCGGACGCCGACGCCCGGACGCCAGCGTTCGCACCGCGCCATCGTGCTTGCCGCGCGACGCGAGCCGGCTGAACCGGGTCAAAGCACCTTGACCATGAACACCCGCGACGTGCCTTCCGGCTCGCACGGCACTTCGCCGAACGCTTCGTAGCCCTGCTTCCGGTAGAAATCCGGCGCCTGAAACGAGATCGTGTAGAGCACCGCACGCGCGCACCCGCGTCGTTTCGCTTCCGCTTCGGCCTCGCGCAGCAGCCGGCTGCCGAATCCGCCGCCGCGCAGCGATTCGGGCAGGTAGAACAGGTCGATGAAGAAGAGACCGAGCGACGTGCGCCCCGTCAGGCCGCCCACGATCTCGCCGGTCGCGGGATCGGTGACGTACACGTCGAGTGTCGCCGCGTCGGCACGCCCCGTCATCGCGTGATTGAATTCGCCGAGCTTGCGGCTGATGAAGTCGCGTGCGGCCGGCTGCTCGGTGTCGGTGAGCCGGATGGAAACGTCGGGTTGCGTAGTCATGGAGCCGGTGCGGTCGAGAAGAGGCGCCGCCGGGCATGCAACACCTGGGGCGGGAATCGTTCGACTATAGCGCGTCGCCCGGCATGCCGTGCCGACGCGTCCGCCACCGACTTCTTCACGTATCGCACGGCCAACCGACCGCGGTCGGGTCGCTGGTCTGCACAACGAGGTTCGCGCTCCCCGCGACGATCTCGCCGTCGCGGACGATCACCGTCGCGAACGGGCGGCCGCCCTCTTCCACGTTCTTCGTCGCAAGATCGATCGAGCGTTTCACAACATCCATGGCTGCGTCCTCGTTGAAACGGAATGGCGGGAACGTGCGCCGGCCGGCAACCGATGCACGTCGGGCGGAACCTGCGCGGCACCGCTGCCGCGGCGCCGCGCCGGCGTCAGAACGGCTTGGTCGGCAGGTACTTGCCGTCGAGCGTGATCACCGCGCGCGAACCGCCTTCGGGATCGTCGACCTTCTTCACATCGAGCCGGAAATTGATCGCGCTGATGATGCCGTCGCCGAACTTCTCGTGAACGAGCGCC
Organism: Burkholderia sp. Ac-20344; assembly: GCF_017104975.1. NCBI lineage: Bacteria > Pseudomonadati > Pseudomonadota > Betaproteobacteria > Burkholderiales > Burkholderiaceae > Burkholderia > Burkholderia sp. Ac-20344. The sequence continues at coordinate 122,699 of NZ_JAAGPP010000002.1, read as the reverse complement.
TTCAGCGTCGTGCCGTACACCTGCAGCATTTCGTAGAAACGGTAGATCGTCGGATCGGTCGGCACGCGATCGTCGATGCTGCCGCGCAGCGGGATCGTCTGCAACAGCAGCACCGCATCGTCGTCGAGGCCGAGCTTGTCGGCGACGCTGCGCGCCGCTTCCGCCGGCAGCGCGTGCTGACCGAGCAGCGCGGCCGTCACGAACGCTTCGCTCAGGCCCGTGCCTTCGGTGAGCTGCGCGAACGACAGGTCCTTGCGCGCCTTCGCGAGCACGACGGTCTCCGCGAGCGCGTGGCGGGCAGTCTGACTGAGTTGGGACTGGATCATGGCAATTCCTCGTGGTTGGGTGGGAGCGATTCAAGCCGCGACGGGGAGCGTCGCGGGTGTGGCGCGGACCTCGGGATGGCCCGCCAGGGAGACGAACCGGCCGGTCGCGCCGTCGTAGGCGTCGATACAGCCCGATTCGATGTCGTAGACCCAGCCGTGCAGCGCGAGACGCCCTTCTTCGAGCGCGAGCCGCACGGCGGGGTGCGTCTTCAGGTTCGCCAGTTGCGCGACGACGTTCTCACGCACCATCGAGTCGATCCGCTCGCGTTCGCTGCGATGCGTGCGCGCCTCGTTCACGACGCGCGCCGAATCGGCGTAGCGCAGCCAGTGGCCGACGGCCGGCATGTGGTCCATGCACTCGCAGGTGGCAATCGCGGTCATCGCGCCGCAATCGGAATGGCCGCAGATCACGACGTCGGTCACGCGCAGCGCGGCCACCGCGTATTCGACCGACGCCGACACGCCACCCGGCTCGGGGCCGTACGACGGCACGATGTTGCCGGCATTGCGGATCACGAACAGGTCGCCCGGCTCGCGCTGCGTGACGAGTTCGGGCACGAGCCGGCTGTCCGAGCACGAGATGAACAGCGCCCGCGGGTTCTGGCTGCTCGCGAGATCGCGGAACAGCGCGGCGCGCTCCGGATAGGCGTCGCGCTGGAACTTCAGGAAGCCTTCGATGATGTCCTTCATCGTGTGTTCTCCGGTGTGGATGAAATCGATGAAGGGCAGGTTACGCCGGACTTCCAATAACGTAAAAGACTGATTTATGATCCAGTGGATAAGCTGGACTTATAGGAACCGCCATGCTGCTGCGTCATATCCACTACTTCCTGGCCGTCGCCGAGCACCACAGCTTCACGCGCGCGGCCGCCGCGCTGCATGTGTCGCAGCCCGCGCTGTCCCAGCAGATCCGCCAGCTCGAGGAGACGCTCGGCGCGCAACTGTTCGACCGCACCGGGCGCGTGACGCGGCTGACCGACGCCGGCGACGTGTATTTCCGCTATGCGCGGCAGGCGCTGCACGATCTCGCGGAAGGCCGGCGCGCGATTCACGACGTGCAGGATCTCAGCCGCGGCTCGCTGCGGATCGCGGTCACGCCGACCTTCACGAGCTATCTCGTCGGGCCGCTGGTCGAGACGTTTCACGGCCGCTATCCGGATGTGTCGTTGTCGGTGCGCGAGATGTCGCAGGAACGTATCGAGGCGCTGCTCGTCGACGACGAGCTCGATGTCGGCATCGCGTTCGACGAAGTGCAGACGGCGGATATCGAAGCGGAAACGCTGCTGGTCGAAACGCTCGCGCTCGTCGTGAACCGCGAGCATGCGCTCGCCGCGAAGCGCAAGGCTGGCCTGCGCGCGCTGCACGACGCGCCGCTCGTATTGCTCACGGCCGAGTTCGCGACCCGCGTGCAAACCGACCGCTATTTCCGCGAGCACGACGTGCGGCCGCGCGTGTTGATGGAAGCGAATTCGCTGGGGGCGGTGATCGAGATCGTGCGCCGCACGAACCTCGCGACGCTGCTGCCCGCGACGATCGCGACCGGGCACGACGAACTCGTCGCCATCGCGCTCGATCCGGCCGTCCTGCGGCGCACGGCCGTGCTGCTGCAGCGCAAGGGCGCGTACCGGAGCGCAGCCGCGCGCGCGTTCGTCGAACTGGCGCTCGCGCTGGGGAAAGGGAAAAAGGAAGGCGAACCACGCCCGGCGCGCCCCAGGACGGCCGGACGCTGAACGCCAGCGTTGCCCCGGACCGGGGCAAGCAATCGCGTCAGTTGTACCCGAGAATCGCCACCGCCGCGACGTCCGGCCGGTCGATCGTATTCCCGACGAGCGACGTCATCGGCTCCTGCAGCACGGCCTGATACGACGTCACGCGCGCTTCCTCGAGCACACCCGCGTCATCCGGTGCCGGCTCGTCGAATGCGGCATCGAAGCCGCTGTAAAACCCCGGTTGCTTCTGCGAAAAAGTCATCTCCACTCCTTTACCTGATCATGTTTTAGATGTTCTAACCGACTTGCTTCAATGCCGCCGCATGAACCGGCGAGCTGTCATGCGCAGCCTCCGATCGCGCCAGCTGCGCGCGCGTGCGCCGTGTGATGTGAATCACCGCGAACACGACCGGCGCGATCAGCAGGCCTTCCGCCAGTTCGGGATCGACCGGCAGGTTCATCACGTGCAGCGCCTTGAACGCCGCCGTCGCGAGCGACAGCACGTAGTACGAAATGGCCGCCACCGACAGCCCCTCCACCGCGTGCTGCAAGTGAAGCTGATTGCGCGCGGTGCGTTCCATGCCTGCCAGCAGGCGCGTCACGTCCTTTTCCTGCGCGAGGTTCACGCGCGTGCGCAGCAGGTCGACCGCCCGAGCGATCCGTGCGGCGATCTGCTCGTGGCGCGCCCATACGCTGCGGCAGGTTTCCATCGCCGGCGCGAAACGCCGCTCCATGAACTCGGCGATCGTCGGCATCCCTTCGATGCGCTCCTCGCGCAACTCGTGGATGCGCGCCAGCACGAGCTTTTCGTACGCACGCGACGCGCTGAAGCGCGCCCCCGATCCCGACAGCGATTCGACCCGCACCGCGAGATGCGTGAGCTTGACGAGCAGCGCCGCGTCGTCGCCGTCTGCGCCGTTCGCGTCCATCCGCTGCATCAATGCATGCAGCGCCGCATGGATCTCGTCGAGCTCGCGGCTCATCCGGCGCGCGACGGGCAACGCCAGCAGCGCCATCATCCGGTACGTTTCGATTTCATACAGGCGCTGCAGCAGCCGGCCGCCCTGCTCCTCGCGGAAATCCTCGTCGACGACGAGAAAGCGCATGAAGCCGTCGTCGCGCACGTGCCAGTCGCAGAACACCTTGCCGCCGCCGAGCACGTTGCTGCCGACGAGCGCGGGCCCGTCGATCCAGCGGCGCAGGTCGCCACACACGCGCCGCGCGGCGTCGCCCGTGAGCAACTCCATGCGCACCGCGACGAAGCGGATGCCGGCGAGCCGAGCGAACCACGCGGCCGGAATGCCTTCGATCGCGAGATCGTCGAAATAGCCGGTGTCGCGGCGCGGCGCGACGAACGTGAAGGTCGAGAATTCGGTGTGGCGCTCCCACTTCAGGTGCCAGCCGCTCGGCGACTGCACCGCGTAGTGCGTCGCGCCTTCGTGCGGCGCGGCGATGCCGGTATCGCGGCACAGCGCGTGCAGCAGCGTTTCGTGGATGTCGGGCTGGCCGTCCGCGTAGATCGCGTAATGCGTGAGCGACACGGCTTCGGCGAGCCGCAGGAACGGCCGGGCATGCAATTCCGCGGCCAGTGCGGCGCGCAACGGATGGTCCATCATCGATACACCACGCTTTCCTGTTCAGTCCTGCACGCCGGATCGACCGGCCCGGGCACCGCGCCGCCCTCGGGCGAAACGTCAGCGTGATCGCACTATGGCAGACACACAGCAACAATAAAAACGCATAATGCTGATCGTTACGTTCAGTTTTCCTGATACCCATGAAGATGCTCGATCACGACGTGCTGGCCACCGTCGTCGCCGTCGCGGAGACCGGCAACATGACCCGCGCCGCCGAGGCCGTGAACCGCTCGCAGTCGGCCGTCAGCATGCAGATCAAGAGCCTGGAAGACGCGATCGGCCGGCCGCTGTTCGTACGCAAGCCGCGCAGCATCGTGCCGACACGCGAAGGCGAGGTGCTGCTGGGATTCGCCAGACGAATGCTGGCGCTGCGCGACGAGGCGTGGGCGGCCGTGGTGCGGCCGGAAGTGACGGGTAAAGTCGTGATCGGCGTGCCGGACGACTATGCGTCGTCGCTGCTGCCGTCGGTCCTGAAGAAATTCTCGGCAACCTACCCGAAAGTCGAGATCCAGGTGATGGGGCTGCCGAGCAGCGCGCTCGCGCCGCTGATCAAGGACGGCACCGTCGATCTCGTCTGCGGCACGCGCATCAAGGGGCTGTCCGGCGACTTCATCCGCCACGAGCCGATGGCGTGGGCTGCGATGACGAACGGGCCGCGCGTGTGGGAAGAGCGGCCGCTGCCGATCGCGGTGTTCATGCCGGGCAGCGTCGCGCGCGAGAACGCGATCCGCAGCCTCGAGCGCGCGAAGGTGCCGTACCGCACCTCCTATGAAAGCCCGAGCCTGCTGGGGCTGCTCAGCATGGTCGAGGCCGGCCTCGCGGTCGCGCCGCTCGCGCGCTGCGCGATTCCCGCGCAACTGTCGATGCTCGGCCGCTCGCACGGGCTGCCCGACCTGCCGCCGCTCGAGCTGATCCTCGCGCGCAGCACCAAATCGAAGCGGCCGCCGTGCGACTTTCTCGCGGAACAGCTGATGGAAGACCTGCAGCGGCAGACGGGGCAAACCGGCGACGCGTGATCAGCGCATCGCGCCGAACCCGGCCGCGCCCAGCGCCGCGTTGACATTCGCGGCCACCGCATCGACGAGTGCTTCGAGCGTATCGCCGCGCACCTGCGTGTGTTCCGGAACGACGTGCTCCGTGCGTTGCCAGCCCCACTGCGCGCCCGACGCGACCGACAGCGTCGCGCCGAAGCGGTTGCCGTGGCGGCGGCCGAAAGTGCTCACGCGCTGCTCGGCCACATAGTCCTGTTCGGGCAGGCAAAGCCGGATCTCGACCGCGACCTGGTCGCGATCGTTGACGCGCGCGGCCGGGCTCACCGTCGCGGCGAACACCTTGCCGATCCGCCAGGTCACGCAGGTTTCCCACGCCGCGAGCGGCCCGCCGTCCGCGTCGACCCGCTCGGTGTCGACCGACCAATGATGCCTGTCGGGCACGACGATCGCCTGATGCAGCAGCACTTCAGCCACGCGCACCGTCGTCACGAGCTGACGCGCGAGCTGCTGGCCCGACGGCAGCGACGCCGTCCGCACACGGCGGCGTTCCGGCCGCGCGACAGGCACTGCTTCCATGAGGTCCATGCCCCCTCCGTATTCAGGATCGGCGCCGCGCACGCGGTGCCGCTCGCCTGTCCGCCGCCTGCGGGCGAACAGCACGGCGACCGGCGATCGGGCGGCGGATCGGACAAGCCATCGAGGAACGAGCAATAACCGTTCCCCGCTTCACCGCGCCTTCGGCCCGACGCGCAACCGGCGCGCGACCGGCCCGATCACCGCATCGGCCTGCTGCGCGATCAGCATGTGCAGCGTGAAATCCAGGTCTTCCGGCGCGATGTCGAAGTGCACGTGGACCACGTCGCGTACGGCGCGCGCGCTGACGACGTACACCCCGAGCGGGGAATGCAGCAGCGCCGCGAGCCGCGCGTGCGCGCGTTCGCCGGAGTCGGCCGTCAAAGTGACGGGCAACTGCAGGCGCGGGCGCGGCGGCGGGAACGGAATGACGTTGTTGCGTGCGCCGGCGCGCAACTGGCGGCCGGCGACATTGAAGGCAGGAACAGGATGAATGAAGGTCATGGCGCGGACGGGAGCCGTCTCGGCTGTTCGACACATCCCCAGCTTAGAAGAGACCGCATAAACGGCGTGCAAAAAAACACACCGCCGATGCAAAAAACGGCATACGGGGCACGACACGGCTTCGGGCATCGGCTGGCCGTGCGGCAGTCATTCACGCGCGGTGGCCGTGCGTCTCGTGCTGCGCCACAAGTTCTGACGCAGCCCGGTTCTCCATGCTTCACGCGGCACCCGCGCCGGTCGGCCCGAAGTGTCTTCGCCCGCTCGCAAGCGCAAGCCTGCCGGCGGGCTTTTCATGCGCGCCGCAACACGCGATCGGCCATTGCCGTCGAAGCCGGCAAAAAACGTACGATTGGCCCGTCAATCGTGATAGGTCAATGGACGACGATCCGTCGATACACTGTGACCCTCCGCGACGGCCGCCATCCAGCGACATGCTCGATGCCGGCCGTCGCCGCCATTGCGCACGGCCTGCCGCCTTCCACCCGCACCGCACGCAAACCGCCCATCCCCGAGGAGTGTCACTTGAAGCACTGGCGCCGCGCACTGTTCACCTTCGCCACCGGCCTTCTGGCCGCTGCGACTTCCCATGCCCGCCCGATCTGCACCGTCGTCGCCGACGCCGCCACCGGCCAGGTGCTCGTGCAGCAAGGCGACTGCGCGACGCGCGTGACGTCGGCGTCGACGTTCAAGGTGGCGATCAGCCTGATGGGCTACGACGCCGGCGTCCTGAAGGACGAGCACACGCCAACGCTCGACTTCCGCGCCGGCTACCCCGACTGGGGCGGCGCGCCGTGGCGCGAGCCGACCGACCCGGCACGCTGGATGAAGCTGTCGATCTTCTGGTATTCGGAACAGGTCGCGCAGGCGCTCGGTCAGGCACGCTTCCAGCAGTACACGAACGCATTCGGCTATGGCAACGCGGACGTCACCAGCAAGCAGGGCGAGCTGAGCGGCGTGATGGGTGCGTGGGCCAACTCGTCGCTGCAGATCTCGCCGCTCGAACAGGTCGCGTTCATGCGCAAGATCGTGCGCCGAACGCTGCCCGTCAGCGCGCACGCGTACGACATGACCGAACGCATCACGCTGCTCGACGCGCAGCCGGGCGGCTGGACCGTGCACGGCAAGACGGGCACGGGCTCGCCGGGCCTCAAGTACGACGGCGAGCATGCGTATGGCTGGTTCGTCGGCTGGGCGACCAAGGGGCCGCGCACGCTCGTGTTCGCGAACCTGATCCAGGACGACAAGCGGCAAACGCCGAATGCAGGCATCCGCTCCCGCGATACGTTCCTGGCGGCGCTGCCTGCCCTCGCCGAACCGGGCCGCCCGCAATGAGCACCGGCCCGCGCAACGCGCGGATCGACCTGCTGCGCGGCGTGTCGATCGTGCTCGTCCTGCTGCATCACTTCAACATCCCCTACTCGTTGCGCGACACGTCGCTCGCGCACGTATTCGGCTGGGATGCGGTGCATGCGGTGGCGCGCAACGGCAACTACGGCGTGACGATGTTCTTCGTGATCTCCGGCTACCTGATCACGTCGAATGCGCGGCGCCGCTGGGGCCACCTCGGCGCGGTCGACGTGCGCGCGTTCTACGTGTCGCGCGTCGCGCGCATCGTCCCGTGCCTGCTCCTGCTGCTCGCGCTCGTCAACGGCCTCGCGGCGGCCGGCGTGCCGATCTTCCAGAACCATGCGCCACAAGGCATCGCCGTGTCGTTCTGGCTCGTGAATCTCGCCTCGCTGACGTTCTGGATGAACGTGCTGATCGGCGCCTACGGGTGGGTCAACTACGCGCTCGGCGTGCTGTGGTCGCTGTCGGTCGAAGAGGTGTTCTACCTGTCGTTTCCGCTGTTGTGCATCGCGCTGCGCCGCGAGGCGCGGCTGGTCGCGTTCTGGGCGGTCATCGCCGCGATCGGGCCCGTGTACCGCTTCACGCACGCCGGCGACGAAGGCGGGTTCCTCTATGCGTACTTCGCATCGTTCGACGGCATCGCGATCGGCTGCTGCACCGCGTTGCTGGCCGAGCGCATGAACCGGCAGCGGCTGGCCGCACCGTTCGTGCAGTGGCCCGTCGCGGCAGCAATGGCCGCGCTCTATCTGGCCTGGCCGATCGCGGAAAGCCATGTCGCCGGCGTCACCGCGATGGCGCTCGGCACCGCCGTGCTGCTGATCGGCGCGCACGTCGGCGGCACGCGCGCGCATGGCCGCCTGCTCGCGCCGTTGCACCGGGCCGGCAAGCTCAGCTACGAGCTGTACCTGTTCCACCTGATCGTGCTCGGCGGCCTGCGCACGCTCTGGCCGCCATCGGCTACGCATGGCGACACGAAGCTGCTGTTGCTGATTGCGTATCTGCTGCTGTCGGCGGTGCTGAGCGCGGCGATCGCGCGCGGCTATGCGACACCGCTCGACCGTTTCATCAAGCGAATCGCGTCGCGGCCTTCAGCGCGCGTGCCGGACGGCGCGCGCTTCTAGCGTGTCATCGGCAACGGCTGCCGGTTAGCCGCGAAAAAACGGCCAGGGCCCGGCCGTATCGCTTGACGATACCGGCCGGCCTGACCGCGAGTCCCGCGTACGAACAGTCGAAATCGCCGATCAGTCGAGATAATCCGCGTATTCCTTGCGCGTATAGCTGGCGAGCGTCTGCCACGGCAAAGTAGCCCGCCGCGCGGCCGGCGCCGGTGTCAGCGTCAGCTTGCGCACGACGCGGCCGTCGGCGCTCCGGTACTCGACCGACAGCGGCGCCTGCAGCGTCTCGCTCCACAGGATCCGGTTCACGCCGCGCGCGCCGGGCGTGTCGACCGCCTGCTCGTACCAGCGGGTGCCGGGCGCGTCGCCGCGCGTCGCGACCGCGAGCCGCTTCAACTGCGACGGCGGCGTGACGTAGTACGCGTTGTCCCACGAACCGTCGAAGCCCGTGGTTTCGTACTCGGCCGGCGGCACGCTGACGACCGTCCGGTTCGACGCGTCCACGTACTCGATACGTGCCGTCTTGCCGTCGTACGTCACGTGCCGCGCGGCCGCCTGAAAGTTGAAATGCTTGTGGCCTGCGTGCGCGGCGGCCGGCTGCACGCCGGCGCGCTGCGGGGTCTCGCGCACACCGCCCGCGTCGTGGTCATGGTCGTGATCGTCGCCGTGACCGCCTGCCGCCGCGACGGGCAGCACGCGTTCGACCCAGACGTGCCCGTCGCGCCGCACCATCCGTTCGCGATACATCGTCGTGCGCGTCACGCCGTCGGCCGTCAGCGTGCGGCTCTCGTGCTGCAGCACGGCGTCGAGGTCCGCCGCTGCAAAGGCGGGCAGCGTCACCCACCCGCAGGCGAGCGCACAGAGTAGCTGGCGTTTCATCGAAGATTCCCGTCCATCGTCAAGTCGCCGGGCTCAGAAACCGAACGCCGAGCGCACGAGACCGAACACCTTCGTATTGTCGATCGTGCCCTTGAACGCCTTCGCATCCGCGCCGTCGGCGAACAGCATCACGTCGCCGCCGCCGTGCGTCTCCGAGCCCGCGCTGCCCATCCGCACGCCGACTTCCTGCAGATACGCGTCGTTCGTCGCCGTGGCCGAATCGACCGACGCGCGCACGTTCGGCCGGTTCGCGCCGTTGCCGAACACCAGCGTCGTGTAGGTATTGCCGTCGGCGTCCTTGCTCGGCTGGCCGTCGCGGTAATTGCGGCTGATGTCGAGAATCGGGTTGCCGCGCTTCGAATAGCCGTTGATCGTCATCGTGTGGTCGTGGTCGGCCGTCACGACGATCAGCGTGTTCGACAGGTCGACCTTCGACAACGCGACGCGGATCGCTTCATCGAACGCCGCCGTGTCTTCGAGCGCGCGCTTCGCGTTGGTGCCGTGCAGCGCGTGGTCGATCCGGCCGCCTTCGACCATCAGGAAGTAGCCGTTCGAATGCTTCGACAGCACGTCGATCGCCTTCGACGTCATCTCGGCAAGGCTCGGCTGCGACGGCCCTTCACCCTTGCCCGCCACGCGGTCCAGCTCGTACTCGAGATGGCTCGTCGAACTGAACAGGCCGACCAGCTTCCCGTTGCCGGCCTGCGCGAGCTGATCCTTCGACGCCACGACCGTGTAGCCCTTCGCCTTCATCTCGTCGAGCAGGTTGCGCCCGTCCGCGCGGCCGCGCTTGTTGGCTACCGGATCGAACGGTGTCCAGTGGTTGCGGCCGCCGCCCATCAGCACGTCGACGCCGTCGCCGAGCGCCGCGTTGTAGCCTGCACCGCCCGGCGCCGCCTGCGCGGCGATGTCGTACTGCGCATCGCGATGGCAGATGTGCGAATAGGTCGCGGCCGGCGTCGCGTGCGTGAGCTCGGTCGTCGTGATCGCGCCGACCGCCTTGCCGCGCGCCTTCGCGAGCTCCAGCAGCGTCGCGACCGGCTGGCCGTTGCCCGGCGTGCAGTTGTTGACGGTCTTGTTGCCGTTCGCATCGTTGCCCGGCGCGACCGCGCGCGTGTCGGACGACATCGACAGCACTTCGTTGTTCATCTTCACGCCGGTCATGTACGCGGCCATCGACGGCGCGCTGTCGGTCGTCTGCGCGTCGTTCGAGAAGGTCTTGACGCGCGCGGTGCGGGCCAGCTTCTCCATCGTCAGTTGTCCCGACTCGCCGACCTTGTAGATCCGGCTCGCCGTCACGGTCGTCGGCCCCATGCCGTCGCCGAGAAAGAAGATCACGTTCTTCGCCTGGCCGGCAGCGTGCGCCGCGCCGCATGCGAAACCCGCGACGGCCAGCGCCGCCGCGATGCACTTGATGGTCGACATCCTGTATTCCCCTGTACCCGTATGGTCGGCGCTCACAGCTGCACCGCGTTGCGCACCAGCTCGAAGACCTTGTTGTTCTCGATCACGCCGTGGAACGCATCCGCGCCGCGGCCGATCGCACCGAGGAACACATCGGTGCCGCCGTGCGTCTCGCTGCCCTTGTCCATGCGCACGACCGCCTCCTGGCGGTAGTCGTCGGCGCCCGTTACCGCGTCGGTGAGCGCGGTGCCCGCGCGGCTGCCCTGCACGCGGTTCTCGCCGTTGCCGAAGCCGATGATCGTGTACGGCGCGCCGTCCGCGTCCTTCGCAACCGCACCCGTCTGGTAGCTGCGCAGCACGCCCAGCACGCCGGGCTTGCCCGCCTCCGTCTTGCCGGTGCGCGCCGCATAGCCGTTCAGCACCAGCGTGTGATCGTGATCGGCCGTGACGACGATCAGCGTGTTCTTCAGGTCGGGATCGGTCTTGCGCACCTTGTCGATCGTCGCCTTGATCGCGTTGTCGAACGCAACCGTGTCCTGCAGTGCGCGCTTCGCATTGGTGTCGTGCAGCGCGTGGTCGATCCGGCCGCCTTCGACCATCAGGAAATAGCCGTTCGGGTTCTTCTGCAGCACGTCGAGCGCGCGCGTCGCCATGTCGGTGAGGCTCGGCTCCTTCGTCGCGCCGCGATCGAGGTCGTAGCTCATGTGGCTCGACGAGAACAGGCCGACCAGCTTGCCGCCCTTCGTCGCGTCGGCTGCCAGCAGGTCGTCGCGGTTCTGCGCGAACGCATAGCCCTTCGCCTTCAGCTCGTTGACGAGGTTGCGCCCGTCGGTGCGCTTGCCGCCGCCGTCCTTCGGCACGAAGAATTGCGTGCCGCCGCCGAGCACGACGTCGACGCCGTCGCCCAGCGCGCCGTTATAGCCCGCGCCGCCCGGCACGAGCTGCGCCGCGATGTCGTTCTCGGCGTCGCGATGGCACACGTGCGCATACGTCGCAGCGGGCGTGGCGTGCGTGACGCGCGTGGTCGTCACGACACCGGTAGCCAGCCCCTGCGCCTTCGCGATCTCGAGCAGTGTCGTCGCCGACTTGCCGTTGTTCGCGCCGCAGTTGCCGGTGAGGCCGGCGGTCGGCTCGATCGCCTTCGTGTCGGGCGACATCGAGATCACTTCGTTGTTGGTCTTGACGCCGGTCATGTACGCCGACATCGACGGCGCACTGTCCGTCACCTGCGCATCGTTGGAATAGGTCTTCACGAACGCGGATTCGGGCAGCGTGTCGATCGTCAGCGCGCCGTCTTCACCGACCGCAAAGATGCGCGCGGCCGTGAGCGTCGTCATCCCCATGCCGTCGCCGAGGAAAAAGATCACGTTGCGCGCGGCCAGCGGCTTCACGGGGCCGGGCGCCGTGCTGGTCGGGCCGTCGTCGCTGCCGCATCCGGCCAGTGCAAAGGCGCCGGCACCCAGCAGCGCCGCCAGTTTGATTCGATTCATGTCGCCGGTTCCCCCCGCCATTGATGCTTTCGAAATGAAAGGCGATGGTAGGAACCTGATGTGACGGCAATGTGAATGGAAATTGGAAGGATTGGAAGGGCTTATGAAAGGAAATGGCGAGGCGCCACCGCCGGGCGCCCCGCATGCGGCGGTGTCATTCCGCGTGTTCGGCGGTGATGCTGCGCACGGTCACGATGCGCGCAGGCGGAATATTTGCCCAGACGATCCGGCTGCCGCAGGCAACAAATGCCGAGTCGCCCAGCGGATGACGGCCGGGCGGCCGCAGGTCGTACGTGAACTGGATCATCACGCCGTCGGCCGACAGCACGCGATGGCACTGGTCGACGATCGCCGTCACGTCCTGCCGCGGCAGCGTGCGCAGCGGCAGGCACGACACGATCGCGTCGACGCGCGCATCGGGCGGCAGCAGCCGCTCCAGCTGCCGCGCGTCGCCCGACACGATCGAGATGCCCGGAAAGCGTCGCCGCAGATGCTGGACGAACGCCGGCGAACGCTCGACCACGACGAGCCGCTGCGGTGCGACGCCGCGTTCGAGCAATGCCGCGGTGATCGCGCCGGTGCCGCCGCCGAGCTCGACGACCAGCCCGCCGCCGTCCGGCACCGCGTCGGCCATCTCGCGCGCCAGTTGCCGCGAACTCGGGCACAACGCGCCCACCGCGGCCGGACGGCCGACCCACTCGCGCACGAACAGTGCCGAGACACGCCACGCGTTCGGCCACATCATGGGCAGCCCTTGAGCAGTTGCGCCGTCAGCGGCGACGTGCCGGCGCGTTCGTGGAACAGGGCTACGGCGACACGGGGCTTCGGCATGCGCATCCTCCTGGACGAATCGGTCCGCCGCAGGAAGAGCGACGATCAAATCGATTCTAGGAAACGCAATCTTAAGGCGACGTGAAGATTGTCCCTGATTCTCCTGATCAATTCGTGCCTGATCGGCTGCCGAAGCCCGATCGGCGGTCGATGCGCAGCTGGAAGTGCGCGGGATAGCGCTCGCCGACGATCCTGATCTGCTGCAGCGCCGCAGGCACGGCCACCGGCTCTCATGCAGCACCGGTGCATCCGCTACCGGTTCGAAAGCGGCGCGCTCTATCGATGGGACCTGATCCGCAAGGGCAAGCGCGTCAGCGTGGATGTCGACGGGCCGATGACGCTCGGCAACCCGGGGCTGATGATCGATGCCGCGCTGGCCGGCAGCGGCATCGCGTGCGTGACGGAATCGCGCGTGGCCGATCTCGTCGCCACCAGGCGGCTCGTGCGCGCATTGCCGGCATGGAGCCAGGATTTCGGTGCGCCGTGCCTCTACTATCCGCCTGCTGCGCTGCGGCTGTTCGTCGAAGCCGTGCGCGAGGGGTTGGCGGCCGGCCGCGACGCGGCGCCGGCCTGAGCGCAAGCACAAGCGCTCCGCAACATCATCGCGACTGATGCCGAGCCGCGCGGCACACGGGTCCTGCCTGCGCTCCGGCTCAGCGCGTGGCGCGCATCAGGATGTTCGCGAACGGCAAGCCCTCGTCGTCCTCGTCGCGCCGCGAAATTTCCTCGAAGCCGAGCCGCGCGTAGAACGCGCAGGCATCGCGATTGTCGGCGTACACCTCGAGATCGAGCACGCCCTTGAGCGCAAGCGCATGCTCGACCAGCGCGCGGCCGATCCCGCGGCCCTGCATCGCCGGCGCGACGAACAATCCGCCGATCGACGCGTCGAGCAGGCCGATGAAGCCGACCGGCTCGCCTGCCCGATACGCGACCCAGGTTTCCGCGTCGGGCAGATAAACCGTTTCGATCAGCGTGCGCTGCTCGCGCAGCCGCGCCTCGCCAAGAAACGGATGCGCGAGCAGCGACGCGTCGAACCAGATGGCCGACAGCGTGTGCAGGTCGGATGCCTCGTAGGCGCGAATCTCGATTGCCATGTTTTCGTGTTGTTCAATTCGCGCTGCGGCGACGAACGCGCCCCGGCGCGTTCGTCGCCGCGGTATGCCGCGCGCTGCCCGAAGCCTCACGCGCGGCGCCGTCTCACCGCAGGTTGGTTCTCGCCAGCTCGACGATCTCGTCGCCGCGCCCGCTGAGGATCGCGCGCAGCATGAACAGGCTGAAGCCCTTCGCATGCGCGAGTTCGATCTTCGGCGGCATCGCGAGTTCGTACTTCGACGTGACGACGTCGACCACGGCCGGCCCGTCATGCGCGAACGCCATGCGCAGCGCTTCTTCGACGTTCTCCGAATGCTCGACGCGCACGCTGAAGATGCCCGCGCCCTTCGCGATCGCCGCGAAGTCGGTCGGGCTCAGGTCGACGTTCGTGTCGAGATAGCCGGCCGCCTTCAGCTCCATCGACACGAAGCCGAGCAGGCTGTTGTTGTACACGACGATCTTGACCGGCAGCTTGAGCTGGCGCGCGGTGAGCAGGTCGCCGAGCAGCATCGACAGCCCGCCGTCGCCGGACAGCGACACCACCTGCCGCCCCGGATGCGCCCCCTGCGCGCCGAGCGCCTGCGGCATCGCATTCGCCATCGACCCGTGATTGAACGAGCCGTGCAGTTGCCGCTTGCCGTTCATCGTCAGGTAGCGCGCGGCCCACAGCGTCGGCGTGCCGACGTCGGCCGTGAAGATCGCGTCTTCCGCCGCGACTTCGTCGACGATCTTCGTCAGGTATTGCGGATGGATCGCGCGGCCCGGCGGCTCGGCCACCGCGAGATCGTCGAGCCCCTTGCGCGCGGCCGCGTAGTGCTTCAGCGCGTTCTCGAGGAAGCGCCGCTGGGTCTTGCGCGTCAAGCGCGGCAGCAGCGCCGCGATCGTTTCCTTCACGGTGCCGACGAGCCCGAGCGCGAGCGGCGCGCGATGGCCGAGCTGCGAGCCCTTCCAGTCGATCTGCACGACCTTCGCGTTCGACGGATAGAACGGCCGGTACGGGAAGTCCGTGCCGAGCATCAGCAGCGTGTCGCACGATTCCATCGCGTGATAGCCCGAACTGAAGCCGATCAGCCCTGTCATCCCGACGTCGAACGGGTTGTCCCATTCGACGAACTGCTTGCCGCGCAGCGCGTGCACGACCGGTGCGCCAAGCGTGTCGGCCAGTGCAACCACCTCGTCGTGCGCGCCCTGCGTGCCGCTGCCGCACAGCAGCGTGACCGCGTCGGACGCGTTGAGCAGCGCCGCGAGCCGGTCGAGATCGGCATCGGCCGGCAGGATCGACGGCGGGGCCGATTCGCTCCACGCCGGCGGCTCTTCCGGGCCGTCGCCGAGCGCGATGTCGCCCGGCAGCACGATCACCGCGACGCCGCGTTCCTCGATCGCCGTGCGCATCGCCCGCGCGAGCACGCGCGGGAACTGCGACGCGTTGGTCACGAGCTCCGCGAAGTGGCTGCATTCGCGGAACAGCTCCTGCGGATGGGTTTCCTGGAAGTAGCCGAGACCGATCTCGGTCGACGGAATGTGCGCGGCGATCGCGAGCACCGGCTGGTGATTGCGGTGGCAGTCGTACAAGCCGTTGATCAGGTGCAGGTTGCCGGGGCCGCAACTGCCCGCGCACACCGCGAGCCGCCCGGTCGACGCGGCGTCCGCGCCGGCCGCGAACGCGGCGCTTTCCTCGTGCCGCGTATGCATCCAGCGGATCGAGCCGATCTGGCTCAGGCTGAACGACAGGCCGTTCAGGCTGTCGCCCGTCACGCCCCAGATGCGCTCGACGCCCGCTGCCGCCAGCGTCTTCGCCAGGTATTCCGCCATCGTCTGTCTTGCCATGGTGCCCTCGCTCGTTGATGGGTCGTCACACGAATGAACCGACTCCGGTGGCCTCCCGTGCCACGGAACGGACGAGCATACGCGATCGTTTCGCGAGGCGTCGTGAACGTGCAACGCACTTGCGCACGTTTCGTTCGATCCCTTTCGGCGGCGTCGGGCGACTGTCGCCGTTTCGTCGGCAAACCGGCGGTTTCGCCCGCCGACGCACGTTCAGCTCCAGTCGGACGCCGACTCGTCCGGATCGACCAGCGTCAGCCCCGCCGCCGGCAGCGGCAGCGCGGTCTTGTAGCGCACCTGCTTCAGCGCGAAGCTCGACCGGATGTTCGACACGCCGGGAATCGTCGTCAGCCGCTCGATGATGAAGCGCTCGAGCGTGCGCATGTCGGGCATCACGACACGCAGCAGGTAATCGGCGTCGCCCGACATCAGGTAGCACTCCATCACCTCGGGCCGCTGCGAGATCGCTTCCTCGAAGCGCTGCAGCGCATCCTCGACCTGCTTCTCGAGGCTGACCTGGATGAACACGTTGATCCGCAGCCCGAGCGGCTCCGGGTCGAGCAGCGTGACCTGCTGCCGGAACAGCCCGAGCTTCTCCAGCGCGCGCACGCGGTTGAAGCAGGGCGTGGCCGACAGGTTCACCGCGCGCGCGAGTTCCGCGTTCGTGATCCGCGCGTTCTGCTGAAGCTGGTTCAGGATGCCGATGTCGATGCGGTCGAGCCGCCGCGGGTTTGCGCTCATGGTCGAAATATTCCGGAAGAGTGGCCATAACCGGAATATTTACACTATCCGCACGAGAAATCCCAATGAAATCAGACGCATATTTTGCGGATCGGCGGGTAGCATGATCCGACCGATTGCCACTGATTGCGCGCCGCTTCGAACCGGTGCGCGGGAGACCTGCGATGACGGACCTGTCGAACGGACTCGATGCCACGCGGCGCGCGAACCTCGCGCACGCCGACGCCGACCCGGAAGAAACCGCCGAATGGCTCGAAGCGCTCGACGCGGTTCTCGCGCACGTCGGCAAGGACCGCGCGCAGTTCCTGCTCGACCGGCTCGCCGCCCATGCGCACGCAAGCGGCCTGGCGGCGGCGCGCGGGCCCGTCACGCCGTACCTGAACACGATCGCCGCACACGACCAGCCGCCCTACCCGGGCGATGCCGAGCTCGAAGAGCGGCTGTCCGCCGCGCTGCGCTGGAATGCGCTCGCGATGGTCGTGCGTGCGAACCGCGCGTACGGCGAGCTCGGCGGCCACATCGCGAGCTACGCGTCGGCATCCGACCTGTTCGAAGTCGGCTTCAACCATTTCTTCCGCGCGGCAGCGGCCGACGGCAGCAGCGAACAGGGTGAACACGGTGAACGCGGCACGGGCGGCGACCTCGTCTACTTCCAGCCGCATTCGTCGCCGGGCGTCTATGCGCGCGCGTATCTCGAAGGCTTCCTCGACGACGCGCACCTGAAGCACTACCGCCGCGAGATCGCCGGGCCCGGCCTGTGCTCGTATCCGCACCCGTGGCTGATGCCCGACTTCTGGCAGTTCCCGACCGGCTCGATGGGCATCGGCCCGATCAACGCGATCTACCAGGCGCGCTTCATGCGCTACCTGCAGCATCGCGGCCTCGCGAACACGGCCGCGCGCACGGTGTGGGGCTTCTTCGGCGACGGCGAGATGGACGAGCCCGAATCGCTCGGCGCGCTGTCGCTCGCCGCGCGCGAGGGGCTCGACAACCTCGTGTTCGTGATCAACTGCAACCTGCAGCGGCTCGACGGCCCGGTGCGCGGCAACGGCCGCGTGATCGACGAGCTCGAGGCGCTGTTCGCCGGTGCCGGCTGGAACGTGATCAAGGTGTTGTGGGGGTCCGACTGGGATCCGCTGTTCGCGCGCGACCATGCGGGCGCGCTCGCCCGCGCGTTCGCCGACACCGTCGACGGCCAGTTCCAGACCTTCTCCGCGAACGACGGCGCGTACAACCGCGCGCGCTTCTTCAGCCGCGACCCGGCGCTCGACGCCCTCGCCGCGCAGCTCACCGACGCGGAAATCGACCGCCTGCGCCGCGGCGGCCACGATGCACGCAAGCTGCACGCCGCGTATGCACGCGCGCTCGCGCATCGCGGCCAGCCGACCGTGATCCTCGCGAAGACGATGAAGGGCTACGGAATGGGCACGGCCGGCCAGGGCCGGATGACGACCCACCAGCAGAAGAAGCTCGACGTCGACGACCTGAAGGCGTTCCGCGACCGCTTCCGGCTGCCGCTGTCGGATCTCGACGTCGAGCAGCTCACGTTCTACAAACCAGCCGAAGACAGCCCCGAGATGCGCTACCTGCACGCTCGCCGGGCTGCCCTGGGCGGCTATCTGCCCAGAAGGCGGATGGTGGCGTCGGAGGGGCTCACCGTCCCGCCGACGCCGGCCTGGGGTGCGTTCGCGCTGGACGCGGCGGGCCGCGAGATGTCGACGACGATGGCGCTCGTGCGCATGCTGGCCGCGCTGCTGAAGGATCCGGCGCTTGGCCCGCGCGTCGTGCCGATCGTCGCGGACGAAGCGCGCACGTTCGGCATGGCGAACCTGTTCCGGCAGGTCGGCATCTACTCGCCGCTCGGGCAGCGCTACGAACCGGAGGATCTCGGCTCGATGCTCTACTACCGCGAGGACACGCGCGGGCAGATCCTCGAGGAAGGCATCTCGGAGGCCGGCGCGGTGTCGTCGTGGATCGCCGCGGCGACCGCGTACAGCGTGCACGACCTGCCGATGCTGCCGTTCTACGTCTACTACTCGATGTTCGGGTTCCAGCGCATCGGCGACCTGATCTGGGCCGCCGCCGACCAGCGCTCGCGCGGCTTCCTCGTCGGCGCGACATCGGGCCGCACGACGCTCGGCGGCGAGGGGCTGCAGCATCAGGACGGCAGCAGCCATCTCGCGGCGTCCACGATCCCGAACTGCCGCGCGTACGATCCGGCGTTCGCGTACGAAGTCGCGACGATCGTCGATGCCGGCATGCGCGAGATGGTCGAGCAACAGCGCGACGTGTTCTATTACGTGACGGTGATGAACGAGAACTACGCGCAGCCGTCGATGCCCGACGACGATCCGGCCACGCGACGCGCAGGCATCCTGAAGGGCATGCACCGGCTGCCGTCCGGTTCGAACGCAACGGCGCGCGTGCAGTTGCTCGGCGCGGGCGCGATCCTCGGCGAAGTGCTCGCCGCGCAGCGGATGCTGAAAGACGACTGGGGTATCGATGCCGCCGTGTGGAGCGTCACGAGTTTCAGCGAACTGCAACGCGACGGGATGGAAGCCGAACGGCTGTCGCGACTCGGCGACACGGCGGCCGAGCCTTATGTCACGCAGCAGCTTGCCGCGACGCAAGGCCCCGTGATTGCGGCGACCGACTACGTGCGCGCGGTGCCCGAACTGATCCGTGCATACGTGCCGCGCCGCTACGTGACGCTCGGCACCGACGGGTTCGGCCGCAGCGACACGCGCGAGGCGTTGCGCGCGTTCTTCGAAGTCGATCGAGCGAGCATCGTGCTCGCCGCGTTGAAGGCGCTGGCGGATGACGGTGAACTCGATGAGGCGATGCTGCACACGGCGCGCGAACGGCTCGGAAAAACGGTGCGGCAGCCTGGCGGAGCGCCGTGGCAACGCTGAGCGCACACGCAATGTTGTCGAGCGCTTTTTCAACCGTATCAAGAATTTTCGTCGAGTCTCCACTCGACATATTTCCCGCGAGATAGTCGCGGAACACGAGCACACAATTTGAGATGGCGAGCGAAGACGAATAGGTAGAATAAGTCGATTCGTCAGGAGAATGGCCCGTGGCAACACCGAGATGTTTGAGCTTTTCGGAAGTGTTTCAAGCCAACATGACCGCGCTGCATATGCCCGTTCCCACAACGCTATTCGCGACCCTGGAAACAGCGGTGGCGAGTGTCAGCACGATGATGGGCGCGCTAAAGACGCCAGGTCCGGATGCGACGGTCGCGGAATTGCTTGGTGCGACCACAAAACTCGAAGTGGCAACCGTCATGGGGCGATCCTCGGCAGCGTCTATCTCGGCGCGGTCATCGGTAGCCTGATGGTCGCGACAGATGCTGCGTCGGCATGCGGCATCGGCAAACACGGAAGCAATCTGTCCCTGGCGGTCGCGCAATGGGGCGCACGCTACCGCCTTGCGATACATCCGTTGATCATGGCGCACATCCTGCGGCATCCCGAAGTTCTCGCGCCCGGCCCGCATAGCTATCTCGGGTTGAAGGCAAACACTGCAATCCGGGGTGCGCGATGAAGTGGATCGTGGATCGCTTGCTTCTCATCGTCACGGCGTTGATTTGCGCCGCCGTGGGATGGACCATCATCGCCGCGACCGGCGAATGGTTTCCCACCCTGATGATGTTGATCGCGTTCGCTACGCTATGGGGCGATAACGCACGACTGCGAAAGCTGCTGGAACAAAACGGCATCGACCCGAGACGGCGCAAGCGGTAGCGAGTCGACTTGTCACGGCGACGAGCGAGGCTATGCCTTTACGACCGTGTTCGAACGCGTGGAGGTTGGCCGTGGCCGTGCGGCGCAACAGGTGTGACTCGGTGTGCCGATCGTGCTCACTTCGTTTTGCCCGCATGCCGCCAACACAGCATGCGCGGTCAGCCGCATCACGATGCGCTACACCGGCAGCGCATGCGTCGAAAGAATCTCCTTGAGCACCATGAACGAGCGCACCTGCCGCACGCCCGGCAGGTACAGCAGTTGTTCGGCGTGCAGCCGGTTGAAGCTGTCGTTGTCGCGCGTGCGCACCAGCATGAAGTAGTCGAATTCGCCGGTCACGACGTGGCACTCGACGCATCCCGACACTTTCTGCGCGGCCTTCTCGAACGCGGCGAACGCTTCGGGCGTCGAGCGATCCAGCACGAAGCCGATCACGACCAGCATCCCGGCACCGAGCGGCTTCGGATCGAGCAACGCGACGATGCCGCGGATCAGCCCCATTTCCTTCAGCCGCTCGACGCGCCGCAGGCACGCCGGCGCGCTCAGCTTCACCTTCGCCGCGAGGCTCACGTTGGAGATCGACGCGTCCTGCTGCAGTTGCCGCAGGATCGCGCGGTCGATGCGATCGAGCGCCGGTGCGGCGTCGGCCAGCGATGCGCTGCCTCGATCTAATTTCATTGCGTCATCCTCCTTCTCAACGAATCAAAATTGTTTATCGCATGCTCTTGTCGTCGATAACGTAGGCCGCCGCAATTTATTTCGCAAGCTCATTTCTCGCGCTTCTGCCTATCATTTTTCTCGTCGAGACACGGCCTGCCGGCCGCGCCCGAACGATTCCGTTTCCCGCCCACCGCTTTCCGGAGCCCGTCGATGAACCTGCAACGTTTTCCCCGTTATCCGCTCACGTTCGGCCCGACGCCGATCCAGCCGCTCAAACGCCTCAGCGAGCACCTCGGCGGCAAGGTCGAGCTGTATGCGAAGCGCGAGGACTGCAACAGCGGCCTCGCGTTCGGCGGCAACAAGACGCGCAAGCTCGAATACCTCGTCCCCGACGCGCTCGCGCAGGGCGCGGATACGCTCGTATCGATCGGCGGCGTGCAGTCGAACCAGACGCGCCAGGTCGCGGCCGTCGCCGCGCATCTCGGGATGAAGTGCGTACTCGTGCAGGAGCACTGGGTCAACTATGAAGATCCGGTATACGACCGCGTCGGCAACATCCAGCTGTCGCGCATGATGGGCGCGGACGTGCGGCTCGTGTCCGACGGCTTCGACATCGGCATTCGCCGCAGCTGGGAAGAAGCGATGGAGAGCGTGCGGCAGGCGGGCGGCAAGCCTTACCCGATTCCGGCCGGCTGCTCCGAGCATCCGCTCGGCGGGCTCGGTTTCGTCGGGTTCGCCGAGGAAGTGCGTGCGCAGGAGGCACAACTCGGCTTCAAGTTCGACTACATCGTCGTGTGTTCGGTCACGGGCAGCACGCAGGCGGGGATGGTCGTCGGCTTCGCGGCCGACGGGCGCGCCGACCGCGTGATCGGGATCGACGCGTCGGCCACGCCCGAACGCACGCACGAGCAGATCACGCGCATCGCGCGCCACACCGCCGAGCTCGTGGACCTGGGCCGGCCGATCACCGCGGCGGACGTGGTGCTCGACACGCGCTACGCCGGCCCCGAATACGGGCTGCCGAACGACGGCACGCTCGAAGCGATTCGCCTGTGCGCGCGTCTCGAGGGCATGCTGACCGATCCCGTCTACGAAGGGAAATCGATGCACGGGATGATCGACAAGGTCCGGCTCGGCGAATTCGAGCCGGGGTCGAAGGTGCTGTATGCGCATCTCGGCGGCGTGCCTGCGTTGAGCGCGTATAGCGAGATTTTCCGGAACGGGTGACCGGATTGACATGAAACGCCGGCGTGCCACGAGTCGCGCGCCGGCGCGTTGATCGCGGCAATCGCCCGGATCACCGTTGCTGCGGCTCCCTCCACGCGCCCGCCGTCCCGCACGCCATTTCTTCGGCTGCCACAATCCCGCCCTTCTTCGCCCGCCGCGCTCCGCTTGTTGCGATCCGTCCACCTCGACGACCCGGCATCGCACGTCTTTCTAAAGTCAAGTCCGACTCCGTCATTCGTTCATTCGGACAGAAATTCTACTGATTCGTACTCGTACTAATCCATTCCCCTGGAATTTAGTAGGCGTTCTATATAAATCAGGCCCCTGCTTCCTGAAAATTGACCCCATCGAGTCGGCCGCAACGTTTCGCAAGCATTCGCCCTTCATGGCGCCAAGCTCGAAAAGATCCGTCGCAACGCGTCAGGCCGACCGGCACCACCGCAGCAGCGTCTCCTTCCCCGATGCATCTCCCATGCAGTGGAAACAGCGGTCGCGCTCCGCTCCGGCCGAGCCTGCGATATCGCGTCGCAATCGGGACAACGGGCGTCCATCTCAATCAGAACGGCAGCAGGAGGGTATATGGATACTTCATTCGAACCACGGCACGCACATGCAGCGCGTGCCGCAGGCGGCCTGATCGCGCGCATTGCCGACGTCGCACTGATTTCGTTCGGCGCGCTGGCCGCCGCGCTCGTGTTGCCTGGCACGGACGTCGACCGTTCGTCCGAACTGGCCGCCGTCGCCTGCGCGGCGACCTTCGCGCTGATGCTGTTTCCCGCACTCCGCCTCTACCACGCACCGGCCCGCCCCGCCAGGCACCGCACCGCACTGCTCATCGCGTTCGCGTGGCTGATCGCGCAGGCCGGCGCGGCGCTCGTGATGCGGGTGCTCGCGCCGACCCTCGCCATTCCGCTGCCCTGGTACCTGCTCTGGACCGCAACGAGCGGCATCGCGCTCGTCGCGTCGCGCGTCGTCGCCGGCACGACGCTCGAACGGATCGGCCGCCCGCAGGAAAGCGATCGCCTCGTCGCGATCGTCGGCTCCGGCGCCCATCGCGACGCCGTGCTCGACCGCATCGCCAGTGTGCCGTCGGCCGGATTCCGCGCGGCGGCGATGTTCGATATCGCCCGCGCCGATACGACGAGCCCGGGCGGCATGCCGCGCTTCCGTGATCTCGATACGTTCGCACAGCATGTCCGCACGCACGCGATTCCCGAAGTCTGGCTCGCGCTGCCGATCGGCGAGGCGCGCATCGTGATGGCCGTGCTCGATGCATTCCGCGACGATCTCGTCAACATCCGCTTCATGCCGGACGTCAGCAAGCTCGCGATGTTCGACGGCGAAATGATCGACCTCGTCGGTGCACCGGCGATCAACCTGGTCGCGTCGCCGCTGTCGTCGCGCGCGCTGCTGCACAAGGCGATCTTCGATCGCGTGTTCGCGGCCATCGTCCTCGTCGGCATGGCGCCGCTGCTGCTCGCGATCGCGGCAGCAGTCCGGCTGTCGTCGCACGGCCCCGTACTGTTCCGCCAGCAACGCAAGGGCGCGGACGGCCAGGCGTTCACGATCTTCAAGTTCCGCACGATGCGGCTGCACGACACGGGCAGTGAAGTGCACCAGGCGACGCGCGACGATCCGCGCATCACACGGGTCGGCGCGTTCCTGCGCCGCACGAGCCTCGACGAGCTGCCGCAGTTCCTCAACGTGCTGCGCGGCGAGATGTCGGTCGTCGGCCCGCGCCCGCACGCGCTCGAGCACGACGACCTCTACCGGAAGATCGTCGACGGCTATATCCACCGCTACCGCGTCAAGCCGGGCATCACCGGGTGGGCGCAGATCAACGGCCTGCGCGGCGAGACCGATCGCGTGGAAAAGATGCAGCGCCGCGTCGAAGCCGATCTCCACTACCTGCGCAACTGGTCGTTCGCCCTCGACATGCGCATCGTCCTGGCCACCGCCCTGCGCGGCTGGTCCAACCGCAACGCGTACTGATACGCACGCGGCACCGCCACCGCGCGTCGCCGCATCACGATAAGGATGACTGATGACTTCCGCCACGATCGAGCGGGCCGGATCCGCACGTCCCTACCGCATGCGCACGCTGCTGGCCGCAGCGGTCAGCGTCGCGCTCTCGGCCTGTGCATTCGCACCCGGCATGCAGATGAGCGCACCGCCCCCCGCCGCCGACGGCCAGCCTGCCGGACACGCGAACACCGGCGGGAGCGTTCCGTTCCGGATCACGACGATCGACGCCAGCCTGATTCGCCAACTCGACGCACAGGCCGCGCAGCAACAGCACCTGCCATCCGACCGGCTGGCGGCCGCGCCCGGCGCTTATCGCCTCGGCCCCGGCGACGTGCTGCAGATCACCGTCTGGGATCACCCCGAACTCGCCGCCGCGCAAGGCGCCGCGCAGCAGAACGCGCCGCGCGCGGCCGACCCGGTCGCGGGCTTCGTCGTCGATTCGCACGGCAACCTGGCGTTCCCGTTCGCCGGCAGCGTGCCGGTCGCGGGTCTCACGGCCGACGCCGCGCAGGCACGCATCGCCGCCGCGCTGTCGCGCGTCTATCGCAATCCGCAAGTCACGCTGCGCGTTGCGTCGTTCCGCTCGCAGCAGGTCTACATCGACGGCGAAGTCCGCACGCCGGGTGCGCAGCCCGTCAACGACGTGCCGATGACGCTCTACGAAGCGCTCGGCCGCGCGGGCGGGCTCGGCACGGCCGCCGACCAGAGCCGCATGACGCTCGTGCGCGACGGCGTGTCCTATCCGCTCGACCTGACGCGCATGCTGCGTGACGGCCGCAATCCCGCCGACGTCGTGCTGGCCGCCGGCGACCTGCTGCACGTGCCGGCACGCAGCGACTACGGCGTGTACGTGATGGGCGAAGTGAACAAGCCGTCGCTCGCAGTGCCGCTGCGCGACGGCCGGCTGACGCTGTCCGACGCGCTGTCGCAGGCCGGCAGCGTGAACGCCAATACCGCCGACGCCGCGCAGATGTTCGTGATCCGCGGCTCGCAGACGAGCGATCCGCAGGTGTTCCACCTCGACGCGCGCTCCCCCGTATCGATGGTGCTCGCCAACGAGTTCGCGCTGCAGCCGAAGGACATCGTCTACGTCGACGGCAACGGCCTGGTGCGCTTCAGCCGCGTGCTGAGCCTGCTGCTGCCCGGCGTCAGCACCAGCGCCGCCGCGGCGCTCGCCGTCAAATGAGCGCTATCGCCACGCTGCTCGTCGTGTGCGTCGGCAACGTCTGCCGCAGCCCGATGGCGCAGGCGCTGCTCGGCGCGTGCCTGCCCGGCGTCGACGTGCAGTCGGCCGGCATCGGCGCGCTCGACGGCCAGCCGGCCGACCCGCACGCCATCGACCTGATGCGCGCGCGCGGCCTCGACCTCGCCACGCACCGCGCGCGCCAGGTGTCGTCACGGCACACCGCACGCGCCGACCTGATCCTGACGATGGACCTCGAGCAGAAGCGCTGGCTCGAGCGCCGCCACCCGTTCCTGTGCGGCCGCGTGTTCCGCCTCGGCGGCACCGGTCAGGGCTTCGACGTGCCCGACCCGTATCTCGGCCCGCGCGCGTCGTTCGAACACAGCCTGCGGCTCATCGAGCGCGGTGTCGACGCGTGGTGCGCGCGCATCGCGCCGGCCGCCTCCCCCTCCACCCCGCTTTCCGGACCGAATCGATGACCTCTCCTGTTTCCCGCGAGCGATCGCACGATCGCGGCGCCGAGCTCGACCTCGCCGGCGTCGTCGACGTGCTCGTGTCCCAACGCTGGCTGATCGCACTGGCAACCGCCGCCTGCGTCGGCGCCGGCACGCTGTACGCGTTTCTCGCCCCGCCGCAATACCAGGCCGACATCCTGCTCCAGGTCGAAGACAGCGGCGACCCAGCCGCCGCGAACAGCATGCTCGGCGACGTGTCGTCGCTGTTCGACATCAAGTCGAGCGCCGCGGCCGAAGCGCAGATTCTCGCGTCGCGGCTCGTCGTCACGCGTGCCGTCGACGAGCTGCGCAGCTACATCGTCGTGCAGCCGAAGCGCTTTCCGCTGGTTGGCGATTTCGTGTCGCGTTTCAACACCGGCCTCGCGCACCCCGGCCTCCTCGGGTTCGGCGGTTATGCGTGGGGCGAGGAAGCGATCGCGGTCGCGCGCTTCGACGTGCCCCGGCCGCTCGAAGGCGAGCGCTTCGAGCTGACGCTGCTCGACGGCCAGCGCTACCGGCTGACCGGGCCCGCGCTGCCGTCGGCCGTCACCGGCCGCATCGGGCACGTGGAAACCTTCCCGACCGCGAGCGGCCCGATCGCGATCGACGTCGCGCGCGTCGATGCGAACCCGGCCACCCGCTTCACGCTCGTGCGCGAATCGCGCGCCGAGACGATCGACACGCTGCGGCGCGGCCTCGACGTCCAGGAAAAGATCAAGCAGTCGGGCGTGATCGTCGCGACGCTGCGCGGCCCCGATCCGCAACGGATCCAGGCGCAGCTTCAGGCAGTCGCGAACCACTACGTGCGCCAGCACATCGAGCGCAAGTCCGCCGACGCGGCGCAATCGCTCGCGTTCCTCAACGCGCAGCTGCCGGTGCTCAAGCGCCAGTTGCAGGACGCCGAGCAGCGCTACACCGACATGCGCAACGCGAACGGCACGATCGACCTGACCGAGGAAGCGAAGCTGATCCTGCAGCAGACGGCCGACGCGACCACGCGCCGCCTCGAGCTGCAGCAAAAGCGCGACGAGATGGCCGCACGCTTCGCGCCGGGCCACCCCGACATGGTCGCGCTCGATGCGCAGATCGCCACGCTCGGCCGCGAGCAGCGCGGCTTCGAGCATCAGGTGCGACGGCTGCCCGACCTGCAGCAGAACGCCGTGCGGCTGATGCTCGACGTGAAGGTCGACACCGATCTCTATACGGCGCTGCTCGCGAACACGCAGCAGCTCGAGCTGGTCAAGGCCGGCAAGACCGGCAGCGTGCGGCTCGTCGATACGGCGATCGTGCCCGAGGATCCCGTACGCCCGAAGCGGCCCGTCGTGATCGCGGCGGCCGCGCTGATCGGGCTCGCACTCGGCATCGCGCTCGCCTTTGCGCGCGATTTCCTGTTCGGCGGCGTCCGTCACGCGGACGAGATCGAGCGTCATCTCGACATCGACGTCTACGCGACGATTCCCGATTCGGCGGCCCAGCGGCAGATGGCGCGGCGCATCGCGCAGCACGCGCCGGGGCCGAACCTGCTGAGCGCGCGGCACCCGCACGATCCGGCCGTGGAAAGCCTGCGGAGCCTGCGCACCGCGCTGCGCTTCGCGATGCAGGGCGCACGCAACAATGTACTGCTGCTGACCGGCCCGGCGCCGGGTGCGGGCAAGTCGTTCGTCGCGGCGAATTTCGCGGCGCTGCTCGCGGCCAACGGCGAGCGCGTGCTGCTCGTCGACGGCGACCTGCGCAAGGGTCATCTGCACGAATCGCTCGGTGTCCCGCGCGAGCGCGGCTTCGCCGATCTGCTGTCGGGCACGGCCGCGCCGGCCGACGTGACCTGCCGCGACGTGGTGCCGCGCCTCGATTTCATCCCGACCGGCGCGGTGCCCGAGTATCCGTCCGAGCTGCTTTCCGGCGAACGCGTCGCCGCGCTGCTCGACGTGCTGTCGGCCTGCTACGACGTCGTCGTGATCGATGCGGCGCCGATTCTCGCGGTGACCGACGCGGTCACGCTCGGCCGCCATGCCGGCACCGTGCTGCTCACGGCGCGTGCCGCCACGACACGCGTCGCCGAACTGGACGAAGCCATGCGGCGCCTCGCGCACAACGGTATCGCCGCGAGCGGCGTGCTGCTCAACGGCGTCGATCCGCACGTCGGCCGGTACGGCTCGCGCTACGGCGCCTATCGCTATACGCAGTACCGTTACGCACCGCCGCGTTGCGGCCTGGCATCGTCGATCGGCCGCACGCTGCGCGCGCTCGTGTCCCGCCGCCGGGGAGAGCCGCGATGAGCGATACCCGTCACCTCGAACGCGTCGCGATACGCGATGCCGCGCCGGCGGACGCTTCCGCCACGACCGAATTGGGCTCCCGGCAAGCCCCGGCCCGCGCGGCGCGCCTGCGGATCGCGCTCGTCGTCGAAGCCGCGGGCGGCGGCGTGGCCGTCCATCTCGCCGACCTGATCGACGGACTCGCCGCAATCGACGGCATCGAACTGCACCTGATCGTGCCGCACGGCCCGCGTTTCGACACAACGATCCTCGATGCGCGCGTGCTGTCACGCTGTGCAAGCGTGCATGCGGTGCCGATGCAGCGCGCGGTCGGCTGGCGCGACGCGCTCGCGGTCGCCCACGTCTATCGCCACCTGCTGCGCATCCGTCCCGACATCGTGCACAGCCACAGCTCGAAAGCCGGCGCGATCGCACGCCTGTGCCCGGGGCCGTGGCGGCAGGTGTACACGCCGCACGCGGTCTATACGCTGAACCCGACGCTGGGTACCCGCCAGCGCCGTTTCTACGGCACCATCGAGCGGCTGCTCGGCCGCCTGTGCACGCACCGGATCGTCGCCGTCTCGCGCGACGAGGCGCAACACCTGAATGAAGCGCTCGGCATTCCGGCCGCGCGCATCGACACGATCGTCAACGGC
Organism: Burkholderia sp. Ac-20344; assembly: GCF_017104975.1. NCBI lineage: Bacteria > Pseudomonadati > Pseudomonadota > Betaproteobacteria > Burkholderiales > Burkholderiaceae > Burkholderia > Burkholderia sp. Ac-20344. The sequence goes on along the minus strand of NZ_JAAGPP010000002.1, from coordinate 93,986 downwards.
GTCCAACCGCCCGCCCTGATGCCGCGCGAGGCGGCACGACACGCACTCGGCATCGCGCGCGACGTACACGTCGTCGGTTTCGTCGGGCGCTTCGATCATCAGAAAGGCATCGACCGTCTCGTGCGGATCGCGCGCGGCGTGTATCGCCAATGCGGCCGCACCGTGCAGATCGTCGCGATCGGGTCCGGCGACTTCGTCACGGCGGCCGGCAACGAGGCCGACGATCTTCCGCCGAATCTTCACGTCGTCGGCCGCGTGAACCACGCGAGCCGCTATTTCTCCGCGTTCGACCTGTTCGCGTTGCCGAGCCGCTACGAAGGCTTTCCCTACGTGTGTCTCGAAGCGATGGCCGCGTATGTGCCGATCGTCGCCACGCGGGTATCCGGCGCGACCGAGCTGATCGACACGCATGGCATCGGCGTCGTGGTGCCGAACGAAGACGACACGACGCGCTTCGCCCGCGCGATCGTCGCGCTTGCCAACGATCCGGCCGCACGCGACGCGATGCGAGCGAACTGCGCGGCGGCCCTCGGTCAATTCTCGGCCGAGACGATGGTCGCGCACACGCTCGACCTCTATCACACCCTTTCCAGACGAGGCCCGGCATGACGCCCCCCATTCACGTCGCGCTGCTGCACGCGTACAGCGCCCGCAATTCCGGTGACGGCCTGCTGGTCGACCTGTCCGTCGGCCTGCTCAGGGAGGCCTTCGGCGATGCCGTCCGCGTGTCGATCGTCGCGGCCGATCCGGCTTCGTTTCCGGCGTACGACGACGTATGCGCGGCGCCCGTGCTCGCGGAGCGCGGCACGAACCGGCTGATCGGCGCCGCCACCGCCGCGCTGCCCGTTCGAATCAACGGCAGGTTGAAAGCACTGCGCAGCCTGCTCGACGAAGTCGACCTGATCGTCGGCGTCGGTGGCGGCTATCTGCGCGCGCGCACGGCCATCGAAGCGCTCAAGCTCGAAGCCGGCCACCTGCTGCAAATGCGGGTTGCGCTTGCCTCCGGCAAGCCCGCCGTCTATCTGCCGCAGAGCATCGGCCCGGTGCTGTCCTCACGCGCCGTCGGCATGCATCTGCAGTCGCTGCTCGGCGCGTTCGATTCGGTATTCGTGCGCGACGACCGCTCCGCCGCCTTCCTCGCCGCGAATCCGAATACGCGGCGCGTGCCGGATCTCGCGGTGCTCGACTTCGGGTATCGCAGCGAGACCATCCTTCGGCAAACCCCGCCGAGCAGCGACACCGCGCGCCATGTTGCATTCGTGCTGCGCCGCGCACCCGCGTGGAGCGCGAAACGACGCGCGCACTATGACGCATCGATCGCGCGGCTGATCGAGCAGGTGCGCGCGACGTGCCGGGTCAGCTTTGCCGTGCAAAGCACGGGGCGCGGCAACGACGATCCCGCGTACTACCGCAGCCTCGGCATCCGGGAACCGCTGACGCCGCTCAAGACGCTCCTCGAAACCGACCGGCCGGACGTCACGGTATCGGTTCGCCTGCACGGCGCGCTGGAATCGATCCTGCACGGCGTACCCGCCTTCCACGTCAGCTACGAGCGCAAGGGCTTCGGTGCGTATGCGGACATGAAGCTCGACGACTGGGTCGTCAACGGCGCGGATTTCGATCCGGCACGCGTCTGCCGGACGATCCTCGCACCTGGCGCGGCTGCGGCGTTCCGGAACGCCGCGCAGGGCGGCTTTGCGAGCATCCGTGCCGCACGCGCACGCGTGATCGACGCACTGCGTGCGGCCCGTCGTGCGGATTCCGACATCGAAACAAAAGTCGAAGCCGACGAGGCCATGCCATGCTGACGCGCCTGCTCCTGCGCAGCCTGGCGCTCGGCCTGAAATTCACGCTCGCGATCATCGTCGCGCGTACGCTCGGCTTCGACGCGGTCGCCGCGTACGGGCTCGCGGTCGCCGCCGCCGTGATCGCATCGAAACTGCTCGGCCTCGGCTTCAGTCCCGAACTCAACCGGCGGCTCAGCGAACCCGATCCGCTGCCCGCGTTCGGCGCGATGCGCACCCTCTGCGTCGCGTACGGCAGCCTCTACTTGACGCTCGTCGCGACGCTCGCCGTGGCGACCGCCAACGGCGACGCGGCCCTGCTCGCCCGCTTCGGCCTGTCGACGCGGCTCGCGTGGTGCGTGCTGCTCGTCGCGCTCTCCGAGCATGCGGCATTCGAGGCGAACGGCTGGCTGTTCTCGCTGCATCGACCTCGCGCCGGCTCGCTGCTACTGTTCGTCCGCACCGGCACATGGGCCGGCGTCGCGGGAGCGGGGTTGCTCGTCGGCGCCCTGCATTCGATCGAATCGGTTTTCGCGCTGTGGTTCGCGGCCAATACGTGCGTCGTCGTGCTTTCGTGGCGGCGTATCGGTGCGGTTGCACGCCAGGCGCACGACCGCCCGCAGGCGGCGCGCGCACCGGCCGTGCGCGAGCGCGGTGTCCTGTCGATCTGGCGGCACGGGTTGCCGTTCTACGTGGCCGGCATCGTCCTCGCGTCGTTGCAATACGCGGAGCGGTTCATCGGCGGCGGCCACCTGAGCGCCGATGCGCTCGGCCAGTACGTATTCGCGTGGTCGATCGCCAACGCGATCCAGGCGCTCGCCTTCTCGACCGTCGTCGTGACGGCCGGCCCGCGCTTCGTGCGCGTGCTGTCCGACGCACCGGGCACGTTCCCCCGGCTCGCCGTGCGCGCGACGGTGGCCAGCGTGGCCGTCACCTCGATCGCGGGGGCCGCGGTCCTTGCGCTGCATCGCGACCTGTTCGCGTTTGCGCACGAGCCCGCGGGCACCGGGCAGGTCGCATTGCTCGCCACACTGCTCGTGTCGTTCGTGCTGCGCGGCGCGGCGGACGTGCTGTGGACGGCCGCGATCGCGCTGCGTGCCGGCTGCGCCGCGATGTTGTCGATGATCGCGCTCGCGCTGACGTACCTGCCGCTCGCATGGAGCCTGATCGTTCACGCTGGTGCGATGGGGGCGGCCATCGCCCATCTGGCGGCAAGCGCCGGCATCGTCGCCACGCTGGCGCTGATCGTCGCGCGCACCGGCCGGTCCCGTGCGGCCGCACGCACGGAGGCCGCCCCGCATGCTGCGTAACCTGATTGCCGGTGGCCCGGCACTGAGCCGCGGTGTGACACGCGCCATCGGCGCGATGATCGTATTCGTCTACTGGATCGTCTACGCAAAGGCCGGCACGTTCCTGCCCGAGTTCGTGTTCCGCGACGCGGAGAAGATCCAGAGCCAGATCGGCGGCGGCAGCACCTACGAGGGCACGTCGTTCGATGCGGTCGCGAAGTTCTATGCGCTGCTCGGCCCGGCCGGCACGTCGCTGTTCGTTGCCGCGATCGGCACGGCGTTCATCTGGCGGATCGTCGGCGAAGGCCGCCGCGTCGGGTCGCTGGCCGCGACCGTCGTGCTGCTGGCGCCGTGTGTGTTCTTCAACCTGTTCGTCGCAAGCAAGGACACGCTCGTCGTGCTGATCGCGCTCGTGCTCGCCAGCATCGCGCGGCGTCGCCCGGCCGCCTGGACCTTCGTGGCCGTCGTTGCGCTCTACGCCGGCTACGCGGCCGTCGTGCGCAGCTACTTCGCGCTGATTCTCGTGGTCGCGCTGGCCGCGTTCCTGTTCCGGCACCTGTCATGGCGCGGCAAGACCTTGCTGCTCGGCACGGCCGCGATCGCGCTGTTCCTGCTGCCGCCGGACGTGTACTACCTGCTCCAGCATCCCCGCGACATGGCAGCCGACTATCTCGCCTACGGTTCGCCGTTCGGCGCGCGCACGAGTTTCTACAACCCGGTCGCGCCCGATTCGTTCGTCGCCTTTTGCGCGAACTATGCGTACGCGGTGCTGCGGTTGAATCTGCCGCTGCTGTTCGACGTGGGCCCCAAGGAAATCGCGATGCAGCTGTTCGTGTGGATCGCGCTGGCCGCCGTGTGGCGTCGTGCACGGCATCGCACGCATCCGGCCCGCGACCTGCTCGCCTGCGTCGTCATCGGTCACGTCGCCGTATCGATGCTGTTCGAACCCGATCTCGGCAGCTATACACGCCACCTGTCCAGCGTCGCCTTGCTGTGTGCGCTTCAGTTCGCGGGATTCGAACCGCGTGCCGGTCGACGCCGGCCAAAGCGCGATGCCGCGACGAACGGCACGCCGACTCCCGCCCGCCTGCCGCACAAGGACATCACCCGCTAAACCCGACATGCAAACCTTCCCCGTCCAGACCGGCATCTTCCGGAACCTCCAGTGTGCACGCGCCTTCGCGGCGCTCGCCGTCGTCGGCTATCACATGGGCACGCTTCCGTTCGGGCAAGCCGGCGTCGATATCTTCTTCGTCATCAGCGGGTTCATCATGTCCGTCGTCGCGCCGCGCGAGGGGCACGCCTTCCTGCGCAGGCGCCTGATCCGGATCGTGCCGCTCTACTGGCTGACCACGCTGGGCGTGTTCGCGATCGCCGTCGTGAAGCCCCAATGGCTGAATTCGACGACGGCCGGCCTCGACTATCTCGTCAAGTCGCTGCTTTTCGTGCCATACGTGAAGGAGAACGGCCATTGGGGGCCGCTGAACCTCAACGGCTGGACGCTCGAATACGAGATGCTGTTCTATCTCGTCATCGCCGGATCGATGTGGTTCGTCCGCGCCCGCCATGCAACGACGTTCGCGGCGCTCGCGCTTGCGCTGTTCTGCGCGTACGTGGCCGCCGGCGGCCCGGCAGGCGAAGTCGCCGCCCATCTCGGCCAGCCGTTCGTGCTCGAATTCGGGCTTGGGGTACTCGCCTGCCGCCTGCTGGAAACCGGCATCGCCGGGCGTGTTCCGCGCTTCGCGTGGCTCGCGGCGGCCACAGCGGCGCTCGCTGCGATACCGCTCTCTGCCGCCCTGTTCGGCACGCCGGCCGGCTTTGAACGTGTCGTCTGGTGGGGCGTGCCGGCCTGCATGCTGATCGTCGCCGCGGTCGCGCTCGACCTGCGGGGCTGGACGATCGGGAACGCGATGCTCGCCCGCCTCGGCGATGCGAGCTATTCGATCTATTTGCTGCATCCGTATGTGATCGGTGCAGCGAACAAGATCGTCGGGGTGCGCCTCGACACCGGCACGTGGTCGGGCACAGCGGCCGCGCTCGCGACGCTGGCCGCTGTCTGCGCATGCGGCTGTGCCTGTCATGCGTGGATCGAGCGGCCGATGCTTGCTGTCTTGAAGCACCGGTTGTCGCCGAAGCGCCGTGCAGCGGCGTCTTGAGCACGGATGCGATTGAATCGAAGAATCTGACAAGAATGAATGATGGAAACAAGTCGCTCGTACTTGTTCCATATTCATCCACGGAACCATTTCGTACCATCGTCGGCAATCCAAACGGCCGGAGCGGAAGACCACGCTTCGGCCCAAAGGCGCAACCGTTCGAGGTCGAAAATCCATTTCATCCGTTCTCTCGACGCCGTGCCCGGGACGCCCCCGATGCCGGCGCAAGTACCCGCTCTTCCTCCCGCCACGCCAGCGGCCATGCCCGGTGCCTGGCCGTCCTGCCGCCCCGATCCTACCGTCCGAAAGCGCTCCCGCCCGTTCCGCATCGCGTGCCTGACCGGTCTCGCGCTGTCGCTTCACGGTCTCGCGCATGCACAAGTCCAAGTCCCCAATGCGGGACAGTCGCTACGCGACGTCGAGACGCTCCGCCCGGCGCTGCCCGCTCCGGCCGCGCCCGATCTCGCGATGCCTGCGCCAAGCGAAGCGCCCTCGCCTGCTGCGGCTGGCGGCCCACGCATTCCGGTCAGCGCATTCGCCGTTGAAGGCAATGCGGCCATTCCCGCCGCACAGCTCGACCCGCTGCTCGCCGATTTCGTCGGCCGCGACCTGAGCTTCGGCGATCTGCAGCAGGCCGCCAACCGGATCACGACGTACTACCGCGAACACGGCTACGTCCTCGCCCGCGCGTATCTTCCCCGCCAGGACATCGAACACGGTGTCGTGCGCATCGCTGTCGTCGAAGGCCGCTACGGACAGATCGAATTGCACAACCGCACACGCGTGCTCGACCGCGCGCTGCGGCAGCCGCTTGCGTCGCTTCAGCCCGGTGAGATTGCGCACGGCAACCGCCTCGAGCGCAGCCTCATGCTGCTGAACGAGATGCCTGGCGTCGATGCGAAGGGCACGCTGCGGCCCGGCGCCGAACCCGGCACGACCGATCTGGTGATCGATGCCGAACCCGGCCGCTTCGCCACCGGCTCGATCGAACTCGACAACTTCGGCGATCCGCTGACCGGCCGCTACCGCGCGACCGGCAGCGTCGACGTCAATGCGCCGCTGCGCGTCGGCGATCGCTTCTCGCTGCGTGGACTGACGAGCAATACGAATCAGCGCTATTACCGCACGTCGTATCAACTGCCCGTCGGCCCCGCATCGACGCGCGTCGGCGTCGCGTATTCCGACATGAACTACCGGATCGGCGGCAGCCTCAAGGACCTCCGCTACCACGGCGGCGCCGACGTTCGCTCCGCGTTCGTCACGCAGCCGCTGCTGCGCAGCAGGCGCACGAGCCTCGACGCGCAGGTCATCTACGAAAACAAGCATTTGCGCGACGTGTACGGCGCGTTCGACGTGGTCAACGACAAGACCGTCGACCTGTGGTCGTTCGGCGTAAGCGGCAACCATCAGGACACCCTCGGCGGCGGCGGCCGGACCGGCTTCTCCGCCACGCTCGGCATCGGCCACCTGAGCGGCAACGATCCGCTCGACATGGACTACTACGTCCATACCCAAGGCCAGTTCGCGAAGCTGAATGTCAGCGCGCTGCGGCTGCAGGCGCTCGGCGCGCGATTCCAGCTCTACACCCAATTCAGCGCGCAGCTGTCGTCGCGCAATCTCGACGCATCGGAAAAATTCAGCCTCGGCGGCCCGTACGGCGTGCGTGCATTCGCACTCGGCGCCGGCAGCGGCGATCAGGGCTGGCAGGCCACGGCCGAACTGCGCTATCTCGTCGCGCCCGGCTGGCAACTGAGCGCGTTCGCCGACACGGGCCGCATCCAGCTCAGCAAGCAGCGATGGTCCCGCGAGCGCAACACCGTGCCGCTGTCGTCGCTCGGCATCGGCGCGAGCTGGTTCGGCGCGCGCCATCAAATCAATCTCACCGCCGCGCTGCCGGTCGGTTACGCCGATCCGGTCGCGTCGGCTACACGGTCACCGAGTGTCTGGTTGCAAGCCGCCCAGTATTTCTGAGCGGTACACGACGAGCGGCCCGCCAGGCAGGAGCGAGCCGCAAGTAGCACGGGCGGCCCGTCGCCCGCATCGTCGAAAGCATGCGTCCCGCATGCCTTCGGCCTTTCCCGTTTCGTTAGGTATACGTATCGATACGAAGCGAACACCCTGTACCTTTCCATAGGAACAACAATCTCATGAACAAGACCTACGCACTGGTCTGGAACCAGACCCAGGGATGCTGGAGCGCCGTCGGGGAAACCGCGCGCCGCCGCGCCAAGCCCGGCAGCGCCAAGCGCGCCGCCGCCGTCCTCTCCCTGCTTGGCTTCACTGCCCTGCCCGCCTTCGCACTGCCCACCGGCGAGAACATCACCGCCGGCAAGGCCGACATCATTCGCGAAAACGACGGCAAGTCGATGTCCATCAACCAGCACACCGACAAGCTCATCACCAACTGGAACGACTTCAGCATCGCCGGCAACGAGCGCGTCGCGTTCCATCAACCCGGCAAGCAGTCGATCGCGCTGAACCGCGTGGTCGGCAACAACGGCAGCCAGATTCAGGGCCAGCTCGATGCCAACGGCAAGGTCTTCCTCGTCAACCCCAACGGCGTGCTGTTCGGCTCCGGCGCGCAGATCAACGTCGGCGGCCTCGTCGCGTCCACCCAGAACATCGCCGACGCCGATTTCCTCGCCGGCAACTATCGCTTCTCCGGTCACTCCACCGCGTCGATCGTCAACGACGGCCACATCACTGCCGCCGACGGCGGCAGCGTCGCGCTGCTCGGCGCGCGCGTGTCCAACAACGGCGTGATCCAGGCGAAGATGGGCCGCGTCGCGCTCGGCGCCGGCGACGCGTTCAAGGTCAACTTCGACGGCAACGACCTGCTCAGCCTGCAGGTCGAAGGCGGTGCGGTCGACGCGCAGGCCACCAACGGCGGTTTGCTGAAAGCCGACGGCGGCGAAGTGCTGATGACCGCGCACGCGGCCGGCAACCTGCTGAACGCCGTGGTCAACAACACCGGTACGATCGAAGCGAAGGGCCTCGCCAACCGCGCCGGCAAGATCACGCTCGACGGCGGCACGGTCAAGGTCGCTGGCAAGCTCGATACGAGCGCGGCCGAAGCCGGCGCACCGGTGGGCTCCGTCATCACGCGCGGCGAGCGCGTCGACGTCGCCGCCGATACCCGCATCGACACGCGCGCGGGCAACGCCGCCGGCACCTGGACCATCGAGGCCGCCAACGCCGGCGTAAACGGCGATCGTTCGATCGGCGCCGACACCCTCTCGCGCAATCTCGACACCACCAACGTCGCGCTGACCAACACGCAAGGCGACCTGACGGTCGGCGGCCCGGTCGCGTGGAACAGCGACCGCTCGCTCACGCTGACCTCGCGGAAGGGCAACGTCGATCTGCAGCAGGCGCTGTCCGCCACTGGCGCCAACGCCAGCCTGAACGTCAATGCCGCCGACAAGATCCGTATCAACGAAGCAGTCAAGCTCACCGGCCGCAATGCGCATCTCGAACTCAACGCGAAGAACGGCCATACGCTGAACAACAAGGCGGCCGTGACGCTGTCCGGCGACAATGCGTCGTTCCGCTCGAACGGCGAGGACTATAAGGTGCTGCATACGGTCGCCGACCTGCGCAGCATCGATGCGAACCCGGGCGGCCGCTACGTGATCGGTAACACGATCGACGGCGCGAACGCGAGCTTCCGCAGCATCGCGGCCGACAGCGCGTTCCACGGCGTGTTCGACGGCCTCGGCAATACGGTCAGTCGCCTGAACATTTCCAACCCCGGCAAAATCACCGTCGGCCTGTTCTCGCACAACGCCGGCCGCATCGCCAACCTCAGCCTGCGCGACATCGTGACGGTCGCATCGGGTCTGCCGTATGGCTCGCCGATTTCGGTCGGCACGCTCGCCGGCAGCAACTCGGGCACGATCTCGAACGTGACGGCCGAAAACGTCACGGTCTCGACGACCGGGCCCGCATTCGTCGGCGGTCTCGTCGGCTCGAACTATGGCGGCACGATCGAGCGCGCCAGCGTGTCCGGCCGCATCGACACCGATCGCTACGCGAATACGGTTGGCGGCCTCGTGGGCGAGAACCTGACGCTGCTGAACAAGCCGCCGGTCTCGGCGCTGATTCGCGACAGCCAGGCCGACGTGCGCATCAACGCCGCGCACGACGGCGCCACGGGCGGCCTGGTCGGGTACAACACAGGCATGATCGAGCGCTCGTCGAGTGCCGGCACCATCAACGCGACAGGCGCCAACGCGCAGGTCGGCGGGCTCGTCGGCATCAACGACGGCAACGGCATCGTCAAGCAGTCCTCGTCGTCTGCCAGCGTGACCGCACGCAACAATGCCGTGGCGGGCGGGCTCGTCGGCATCAACATGGCCACCATCACGGCATCGCGCGCCAGCGGCAAGGTCAGCGTCGGCGAACGCAGCGTCGCGGGCGGTCTCGCAGGGGTGAACCTGGGCGACATCGATTCCTCCACGGCCGACGGCGACGTGTTCGCGGCGGCGGCCAGCACGGTCGGCGGCCTCGTCGGCTCGAACAGCGGCCGAATCCGGACGTCACAAGCCAACGGCAACGTGACGGCGGGCAACAAGGCCGTGGCCGCGGGCGGCTTCGCCGGCTACAACGACGGCGACATCGACGCGTCGACCGCGACGGGCAACGTCGTCGCCGGTGCCGACAGCCTCGCCGGCGGCTTCGTCGGGCGCAACGGCAAGGCGGGCCGTATCCATGCATCCGTCGCGCAAGGTCACCTCCGCGCCGCGGGCCAATCGACGCTCGGCGGCTTCGTCGGCGAAAACCTCGGCTTCATCGAGACCTCGCAGGCGACCGGCAACGTGGACGGCGACCACAACAGCACGGTCGGCGGCTTCGTCGGCACGAACGGCGGCCGCATCGAGGCATCCGACGCATCCGGCGAAGTGGTCGCGGGCTACAACAGCACGGCGGGCGGCTTTGCCGGGATCAACGCCGGCACGCTCGATTCCTCCAACGCGTCGGGCAACGTCACCGTGCTGAACAACAGCTCGGCAGGCGGCCTCGTGGGGGTCAACACCGGCATCATCCGCACGTCGAGCGCCAACGGCAAGGTAGTGGCCGGGCAATCGAGCAAGGCGGGCGGCCTCGCAGGCCGTAACCTCGGGACGATCGCCGATTCCCGTGCCACCGGCGCGGTGAAGGCCGGCGACTTCTCGTCGGCCGGCGGCCTCGTCGGCGCCAACGAAAGCGGCGACATCGCACGATCGACCGCATCGGGCGACGTCGAAGCCGGCCGGCAGAGCCAGGTCGGCGGCCTCGTCGGCAGTCTGCTCGGGAAGATCGACCAGTCGCGCGCGACGGGATCCGTCAAGGGCGGCGACGCCAGCTACGTCGGCGGCCTCGTCGGCAGCAATGCCGGTGTCATCACCGCCTCGTCGTCGAGCGGCACGGTTTCCGGCGGCCGGTACGCGCGGTTGGGCGGGCTCGTCGGCGGTAACTTCGGCTTCGTCTACGGCTCGTCGAGCACCAGCCGCGTCGACGTGAAGGCTGGCTACGACCAGTCCTACGGCGCGCTGGTCGGCGTGAACTATGGCCAGGTGAAGCCCTGAGCCTGAACCCGGACGGTTCCGGCTCCGCCGCCTGAACGGCATGCCGGACGCCGTCGCCTGTTGCGAGCGGCCTGTCCGCTCGTAGCCGGCGGCCGCGAGGCCGCCGGTTGCCCCCTCCGGCCGACCGGCCTTCACGGTCGGCCGGGTTCATGAAACTCAATCTGGATAACGAAACGATGAACAAGACCTACGCATTGGTCTGGAACCAGACCCAGGGATGCTGGAGCGCCGTCGGGGAAACCGCGCGCCGCCGCGCCAAGCCCGGCAGCGCCAAGCGCGCCGCCGCCGCCCTCTCGCTGCTCGGCTTCACCGCGATGCCCGCCTTCGCACTGCCCACCGGCGAGAACATCACCGCCGGCAAGGCCGACATCATTCGCGAAAACGACGGCAAGTCGATGTCCATCAACCAGCACACCGACAAGCTCATCACCAACTGGAACGACTTCAGCATCGCCGGCAACGAGCGCGTCGCGTTCCATCAACCCGGCAAGCAGTCGATCGCGCTGAACCGCGTGGTCGGCAACAACGGCAGCCAGATTCAGGGCCAGCTCGATGCCAACGGCAAGGTCTTCCTCGTCAACCCCAACGGCGTGCTGTTCGGCTCCGGCGCGCAGATCAACGTCGGCGGCCTCGTCGCGTCCACCCAGAACATCGCCGACGCCGATTTCCTCGCCGGCAACTATCGCTTCTCCGGTCACTCCACCGCGTCGATCGTCAACGACGGCCACATCACTGCCGCCGACGGCGGCAGCGTCGCGCTGCTCGGCGCGCGCGTGTCCAACAACGGCGTGATCCAGGCGAAGATGGGCCGCGTCGCGCTCGGCGCCGGCGACGCGTTCAAGGTCAACTTCGACGGCAACGACCTGCTCAGCCTGCAGGTCGAAGGCGGTGCGGTCGACGCGCAGGCCACCAACGGCGGTTTGCTGAAAGCCGACGGCGGCGAAGTGCTGATGACCGCGCGCGCGGCCGGCAACCTGCTGAACGCCGTGGTCAACAACACCGGCACCATCGAAGCGAAGGGCCTCGCCAACCGCGCCGGCAAGATCACGCTCGACGGCGGCACCGTCAAGGTCGCTGGCAAGCTCGATACGAGCGCGGCCGAAGTCGGCGCACCGGCCGGCTCCGTCGTCACGCGCGGCGAACAGGTTCGCGTCGCACGCGGCACCACAGTCGACACGCGCGCCGGCGACACCGCCGGCACCTGGACCGTCGAAGCCGCCAACGCGGGCGTCGCACGCAACCAGGCCGACAGCCTCTATCCGGACGGCGCGTCGATCGACGCCGACACGCTGTCGCTCAACCTCGGCACCACCAACGTCGCACTGACCAACACGCAAGGCAACCTGACGGTTAGCGGCCCGGTCGCCTGGAACAGCGATCGCTCGCTCACGCTGACCTCGCAGAAGGGCAACGTCGATCTGCAGCAGGCGCTGTCCGCCACTGGCGCCAACGCCAGCCTGAACGTCAATGCCGCCGACAAGATCCGTATCAACGAAGCAGTCAAGCTCACCGGCCGCAACGCGCACCTCGAGCTCAACGCGAAGAACGGTCATACGCTGAACGACAAAGCCGTCGTGACGCTGTCCGGCGACAACGCGTCGTTCCGCGCGAACGGCGAGGACTACAAGGTATTGCATACCGTTGCCGACCTGCGCAGCATCGATGCGAACCTGGGCGGCCGCTACGTGATCGGCAACACGATCGACGGCGCGAACGCGAGCTTCCGCAGCATCGGCGGCGACCGCGAGTTCCACGGCGTGTTCGACGGCCTCGGCAACACGATCAGCCGGCTGTCGATCACCAACACCGGCCCGAACATCGGCCTGTTCGGGCAAAGCAGCGGCACGCTCGCGAACCTGACGCTCGATTCGCTCGTCGTCGACGGCACCTCGGCCGCCCGCGCTGCGTTCGTCGGTGGCCTCGTCGGCGACAATCTGGGCGGACACATCACCAACGTCACCGCGAAAAACATGAGCGTGTCGTACAACGGCAGGGACACGGTCCAGATGGGCGGCCTCGTCGGCCGGAACGTCGGGACCATCGATCGCGCGCGCTTCGCCGGGCGCGTATCCGGCAGCAACAACGCGTTCATCGTGGGTGGGCTGGTCGGCTCCAACGTCGGCACGATCGCCGACAGCGAAGCCTTCGCCGACGTCACGCTCGCCGGCCGCCCCGGCATCCCGCTCGACCAGGAGTTCAACCCTGACGTGCAGAGTGCCGGCGGGCTCGTCGGGATGAACGGCGGCCGCATCGTTCGCTCGTCGAGCGGCGGGCGCGTGTCCGGTCGCGACAACACGAGCACCGGCGGCTTCGTCGGCGTCAACTACGGCACGATTCGCGACGCGTCGACCTCCGCCACGGTCACGGCAGGCAAAGGCGGGTATGTCGGCGGCTTCGTCGGCAAGAACCGCGACGGCGGCACGATCGCGAACGCGTCCGCCTCCGGCTCGGTCACGGCCGCCGGTGCGAAGGCGATCGGCGGCTTCATCGGCGAAAACGCGCGCGGCACGCTGGACGACGTGCGCTCGACCGGTGACGTGACCGACCTCGCGAGCGGCCATGTCGGCGGCCTGGCCGGCGCGAACCGCGGCACGATCCGCAACGCGCACGCCACGGCCACGGTGAAGGCCGGCCGCAACAGCCACGTGGGCGGGCTCGTCGGTACCAACGACGGCACCGTGTCGAACGCGCGCGCCGAAGGCAAGGCAAGCGCAGGAGATGGGAGCGACGTTGGCGGGCTCGTGGGCCTGAACACGGGGCTGCTGGACACCGTGCAGGCCGCCGTCGACGTGACGGCCGGCAACGGTAGCCGTGCCGGCGGACTGGTGGGCGCGAACCGCGGCAACAAGGCGATCGTGCGTCATGCGTCGGCGTCGGGCAATGCTGCGGCGGACGACTCGAACGTCGGCGGCCTGGCGGGCCTGAACGACAAGGACGCCCTCATCGAGGATGCATCGTCCACCGGCACGATTGCGGGCACCCGTTCGAACCTGGGCGGCCTGGTCGGTGAAAACGCCGGCACGATCCGGGCCTCGACGTCGAGCAGCCGTCTGAACCTGGTGTCGCCGGTCTACGGCCCGTTTTACTGGGGCCGACTGGTGGGGTTCAATACGGAGAGCGGCCACATCGAAACCAGCTCGGCCAGCGGCCCGGGCCAGCCCTATTCGACGGTCGGCATGAGTTTCGGCAAGATCGACGGGCGGTGGCAGTACGGTCCCGTCGACTGATAATGGTGCGTTGAAACCGTAGGGTTTGGCGTGACGGCCCCCGCTCGTTTCAGAAGTGGGGGGCGGAAAAATCAATGGCCGGCGGCTTCGACAAAACTGCCGGCCATCTCGTTTCCGGTCCGAGCCATTCGAAACCGGCCCGCCACCTTACTGGTAGCTCATCGTAAAGGTCGCCACGGCATTTGCAGTGCCGACCGTCATATTCTGCTGCGTCTGGACGTAGCGGGCCACCAGCGGAATACTCACGCCCTGGTTCCCGTATTGGCCGACGAACCACTGCCCCGGATTACCCAGGCTGGACGAATCAGGGCCGTAGGACACCAGGGAACCGCTTGACTGACGCACGATTTGATACCCGACGCCGGTAGCGGTCGAGCCCTTGCTGAGCGATAACGTCGTGGATCGATTGCCGGGATTGGCAACGTCCGTCATCGTCATGAACATGCGGGTCGTCGCACCGGATGTGCCATTCGAGCAGTTCAGCTTGATGTCGAACGGCTTGTCCGCGCTCGTCGAGCCCACTCCGGTAAAACTCTTGACGTTCGTGGCGTTCATCGAGACGTTGATCGATTTCGTCTGGACACTGCAGGTCGGTACCCGTGGCTTGATCTTGATGCTCCCCGAAACGAAGAGCTGAGCCAGAACCAGCGAACGGCTCTCTGCAACATGTTGCGCGATCAAGCCGGTGATCTCGCCTTGAGCGGTAATCGGCCCTGTCTTGACGAGCTCGATTGTCGTATTTTGAATACCGTAAAGCGGAACACGTTGATAGGTTTCGTTATATCTATATGGATAAGAAACTTCCGACCACCCCCCTGAAGGCCCGTTCCAACGGAGCGTATTAACGAGTCTCACGCCAACACCAGAGACTCCTGTTGGATAGGTATTATATTGACCAACCGGCCCTATGCCGGTATATACCACATTCCCCAAGCTGGATTTGCACTCTACGCTACCTACACCGTTTTGATAGACGAGCGACCCAAAACTGGTCTTGAAGAGTATCGCCCCGTTCGGGACAGTTGGATCGAACTCGCCAACATCCCATGACGAGTATGCAACGGCATGGGTATCGTTAGGCCCGCCGCCATAGAAAGTACAATCTCCCACGGTCCCTCCCGCCACCGCGGAGCCGGCAATGGACATTGACAAGATGCCGCAAGAGACCAAAGCAGCAGTAGTAATCGATTTATCGTTTTTCACGATATACCCCACAGTTAATCGACGATCTTTCAAACTAAAGTACGAACAGGCTCTTTCCGACTCCGACTCGGGCATTCATCGACCCGGTTCGTCATGGCGTCCGCCCATCCCGATTCAGGTATTCACGCGTGCCTCATTGGATGAAGAACCGGGGGTGACGCGTGCGTCAGGCCCTACGCTCTCGACGCTTTGCCACGCGAAGCACGCGTTCTCGGCCGGGATCACCGCCCCGCCATCCTGCAACTCATCGCCACACGCTCGTACGCGACGGCCCTCTTCCGCGCCGGCAACGCATAGCCGCCTTCGCACGAACCCTCGCTCCAGCGAATCGACAACTGCCCCTGATCCCTGACGCCGAACACGAGCACGCGCGACGCATCGTCGACCATGCCGAGCACCTTGCCGCGCTCGTCGTAGGCGGTCGCACCGAACGGCACCTTGCCGCCGTTCGACGTCTTGACGTCGAACTGCACCCGGCGCCCCGTCTCGGCGGCGAACTTCGCCTTCACGATCGCACCGCGCGTGGGCACCACCGATTTCGCGTTGTCGGTCAGATCGGTATCGAAGCCGAGGCTCTCGGTATCGATGTTGAGCCAGTTGTAGCGATACGGCTGCGCATACGGCAGGATCGCGTAGCCGCTGCGATCCGTGCTGATGCTCGTCGACGACGAGAAGCGCGCGCCGCGCACGCCCGGCACTTCGACAATCGCAAACGTCTCGCCGACCGACTGACCCAGCGTAATCCCGCCGTGGTGCGCGACGATGGACCCGGCGGCCCCGACGTCCACGTGCTTGCCATGGCCCGACTGGTTGTAGTTCGTCGTCAGCTTGGCGAGCGGCGTGTCCCAGCCGAGGCCCACGCCGCCCGACCCGCCCGCGTGCTTGCGATAGTCGCCCTGCACCGAATAATTGACCGTATTCGATTCGTTCAGGAACCCGTTCACGCCCACTTGCGAGCTCACGTCGCCGCTCGTCGACGCAACCGTGTTCGCGAACAGGCGATGCGAACGCGTACCGCCGCCGAGCGGGATGCTGATCGACGCGGTGAACTGCGTGTCAGACCGGCCGAACGGCCCCGAATCCCGTGTGTGCGCCACCGCGACGCTGTAGCTGAGATTCTTCAGCGCGCCGCTGTAGCCGAGCTGGATGTTGCGGCTCGACCCGCCCTGGCTCCAGTAGCTCGTATCGCCGACGCTCGCGTACAGCGATCCGCTCGTGCCCAGCGACTGGTTGATGTTCAGGTCGACCCGACTCTTCTGGCGGCGAGAGCCGCTCCCCCACTGGCGATCGAGATCGTCGACGTGCTGGCTGAACGTGCGATAGCCGTCCGTCGAATAGCGATAGCCGACCATCGTGAAGGTCGTCTCCGTCGCAGTCAGTGTCTTCGAGTACAGGAACCGGAAGCTTTGCCCGCTCGCCTTGCGGCCCGTTGCATTCGACTGGCTGTGCGTGATGTCGAACGACACACCGCCAAGCCGCGAGTTGTAGCCGACCCCGAGTGCGACGGCCGCGTACCGCTCCGCGCCAATGAGGCCGCCGTAGCCGGTCAGATTGTCCGACACGCCGTAGATCAGCGTGCCCTGTGCGAATTTGGGCCGCGACTGGCTATAACCGCGGTACTGGCCGGCCGAAAACGCATAGCGCATCGTGCCGCGACGGATCATCACGGGCAGATACGAATACGACTGCCGATACGTTCGCACGCTGCCGTCGGATTCGATGATCCGGATCTCCAGGTCGCCGTTCGAGCCGCTGGGGTAAATATCCCTGAATTCGAACGCACCGGGCGTCACGGACGTCGAGTAGATCACATAGCCGTTCTGACGAACCTCGACGACCGCATTGCTTTGCGCGATGCCGCGCACGACCGGCGCATAGCCGATCTCGTTGTCCGGCAGCATCCCCGTATCGGAACTGATCTGTGCGCCGAGAAATCGCACGCTGTCGAAAATCTCGCCGGACGAATACACCTCGCCTGCCGACAGCCGCCCCTTGATGCGCTGCAGGTCGCGCTCTACGTAGCTGCGGTTCGCGGAGAGATCGGACGGGCTGCCGCGTCGCCATGACAGCGCCGATTCGTTGCGCAGCCGCCAGGGACCGATATTGATGCCGTTGCGCAGCCCGAGATACGCATAGTCGCTGCGGTACCCGGAATCCGTGTCGTGGCTGAAATTCGCCTGATAGTTCGAATAGGCGGCCGTAATCCCTTCATCCCACATCGAAGGATCGACATAGCCGCGTGCTTGCGTCGGCGCATAAACTTGCGGCACGCTGACATCGAGCGCCAGCGTGCCGACGTCGAAACTCGCCGACGCGCCATCGGCCAGAGAACCCAACTCGACCGGTGCATCGTCCGCCAGCCCCGCCTCCAGTTTGTGCTCGCGCTCGAGACGTTTCACGTCGACACCAAGCGCCTTCAGCAAGCCGTACGTCATCACCGGGCGAACCTCGCCCGACGCGTCGGACTTGAACAGGATCGACTCGCGCTTCGCCCGCCCCTGGTTCAACGACACGTCGACATCGTAGACGCCAGGCGCCACCGAGCTGCCTTTTTCGAAATACGAAAGCTCGACAGGACCGTCCCCCTTCTTGAGGAACATCTCGTTGAATTCGGCAGCTTGTGTGGCGTCCGGCGTAATGACCACGCCGAGCGCCATCAGACAGGATGCGCGCCGGCAAGCCTCTACGATTTTCTTGACAGTTGTGTTCATGCCTCGATTGCGCGCTCCCCGCATGTTTATTAATAAGTACAACGTATTTATTTGAATCGATCGGCCCGATCGAAACCGCACACTGGCGGGTTACTTCGTCACGTCGGCCTGCGTATCGACGGTTGCGCCAAAATCGTTGATCGACGTGAATTCGACCCTGGCGCCTCCGGGTATCGTCTCGCCGGAGAATGCCTTGATCGCCAGGCGCGCCGCGGATTTGGGCGCGATCATTTCAGTGACGACCGGATACGTGTTCGCTCCAACCTTGAGGCTCGCGTGGCCGAGCGATACGAAATACGGGGTGTCGTTGACGACTTCCAGCGCCGGCTTGCCGCCACTGTCGCGCCAGCGCCACTTCAGCTCCCCCGGCGCCGCTTCGGGTTTGCCCGTCAGATCGGCGGGCCGATAAAACAGCTTGATCCGCTGCCGCACTGCGATCTGCAGCGAGTTATCGTCCTTCGCCTTTTGCGGAATCTCCTGCACGCTGAGCCAGAACACCGATTCGCGATCCGTTGCCAGCCCTTCGCCCGCGTAAAAGATGCGCAGGATCTGTTGCTTGTCGCCACCGAGGCGGCTCAACGACGGGGTGATCGCGAATGGCAGGTCGCCGTTCGCGCCGTCCGGCAATTCGATCCAGGACTGAATCATCACGTCGTCCTTCGCCTGGTTCTTGACGACGACCGACGCCTCCTTGCTTTTTGCCGGATAAATGACGCGCGTGCCGGACAGCGAAATGCCGGCATGCGACGGAATGGACAGGAACAACATCGAGCCGGCCGCGACCAGCCCGGCAATGAGCGATTTCTTCATGGCGGATTTGAATCTGGAGGCGGCGACGGAACGGCGCGTGTGCCGTTCCGTCGCTCGATTGAAGAGGCTTACTCGTACGACAGCGTAAACGGCAGCGTGCCGTTGGCCGTACCGGCTGCGACCGTGTCGCCGTTTGCGACGTAACCTGCACGCATGTTCAGCGCGGCGGTGTAGGTCGGCGTCTCGGTCGTGCCACCCTTGACCAGCGGCCCATTGATCGTCTCGTTCGCCGCCAGGTTCAGCAGGTTGTTGTTGTCGTCATATAGACCGATACCGACACCTTTCGCCGTGCCCGACACCTTCAGCAACTTGTTGTTCTTGCCATCGATGCCCGAGCCGGCCAACGGGTCGAACTTCATCTTCACGAGCGTCAGGTCGGTTGCGGTGCTGCCGCAATCGAGGTTCAGGTTGATCGACGTACCGCCCGCGATGCCGTGACCGGCCGTGCCGCCGATCGAATCCGCACTGACCGTGCCGAGGTTGACCGCGATGTCCTGCTTGCCCTTCTGGCCGGTCACGTTCGTCCCTGCGCCGCCCGTGATCGAGCACGACGCCGCGGTGATGTTGCCCGTGAAGTTGATCGTACCGTCGGCGGCCATGGCCGAACCGGCTGCGAACACACCTGCGACTGCTGCGAATGCGAGAATCCTCTTGTTGAGAGCCACGATTTTCTCCAAATGAAACGTGATTGAATAACTCCTTATAGAGCGAAACGGATGATGCCAGTTCGCCTCGATTTAGTACCTAGTTTGCGAACGATATTAATTAAAATAAAACCAATACAAGTACGAAAAATGATTCCTCACTCACACGACACTTCCCCCGGAAAAATCCTTGAAATTTCCGAAAAAAGACAAACGAATAATAATTGTCTTATATTATTTTGATATGCATTAGTACGATTCCCATCTATAAGACCCCCATCCGTCGCTATCACTCAGACGATCCAAGCACTTGGCTTTTGTCCGCATCAAAATGACGCCGCACGTGCATTGAAACCGACATCGACATTCGGCGCGCGTTGATTTGGCGGTTGGATCGGGCAGCGCACTGTGCGAAATCGTCTCGCCGAAGCGCGTCAGTCTCATCACGACTGAATGCCGAATCCGGTGCGCCAACCCGACAAGTCAACATCTGAAAACGACAAGGTCATACTCCATGCAGTTCGCTATTCAATTTCGCAAGCCGAATCGTTCGGCATCGATCGTAAAAAGCTTCGCGATATTGCTGCTCGCCTTGGCGTGGCACGCCCATGCACAGGCGAAATGCATGATTTCACAGCAGTTCGTCGGCGAGGTGACAACTGCGGTCTACAGGGTGAGTTTCGGTACGTTGCCAAGCTTCGATCCCACAGTGCCTGACGGCACGGTGCTGGGCAGAGTGCAAGGCAGTATGGGAGACATATCCACCTCCATTAATGGCTGCAAGAACCCCGATACCGTCGGCCCGGCGGACTATACGGGCATTGGCGCGCTGAACAGCCGCTTCAATACGTATCCGACGAGCATCGCTGGCATAGGGATTCGGGTTGGCAACACGTACAAGAACACCAACGTCCAGTGGTGGGCCAACTACCGCGTCGATTACACCGGCTTTGCCGGCATCTTCTTCCTGCCCGACTATGCGTTCGTGCTGGAACTGGTGAAGACGGGCCCCCTCACGGCTGCCGGCGCCTTGAGCGGCGATATCGGCAAGATGATGCTCGCCACTCACGGTCAGGTCGCGATCCTCGTGCGCTTGGGCGGATCCGTCGCCGTCAAGCCGCTGGTTCCGAGTTGCACGGTCAGTACCCGAAAGATCAGCGTGCCGATGGGCAGCGTCGCGGTTGCGACCCTGAACCGGGATGGCGTCGGGCCGGGGCAGAACTTCGCGATCAATCTGCCGCGCACGGGCGGCACCCGGGGCGCGACGACCCGGATGTTCACCACGCTGACCGACGCGAGCCATTCCGGCAACCGGAGCGACGTGCTCGGCCTGACACCCGGCTCCACGGCAAAAGGCGTCGGCGTACGGATCATGAATCAGTCGACGCCCGTCTCCTACGGCCCGGACTCGAGCGCAGCCGGCAACCCGAATCAATGGTTCGTCACGGAAACCGGCAACCAAGGCGTCGACATTCCGCTCACCGCGCACTACGTCCGGACCGGCAACGTGACGGCGGGTACCGCTGATGCCGTCGCCACTTTCACGATGAGTTATCAGTAGTGCGGCCACGCGCGGGCTTCGGCCAGACCTGGCCTGAGCGCCGAACGGCTGCGCCCCGGAGTCAACGCTCGAGATGCCGTTCGATCTCGCTGCGGAACGCAACCCAGTGAGCCCGGAGCGCCTCGGCTCCGCCCTCGTTCACGATACGCTCCATGGCTGCGCAGGCGTCGCGCGCTTCGGTATTGTCGGCAAGCGCGAAGCCGCCCCGCATCGAGTGCAGCTCGATCCTGACAGGAGCGGCGTCGCCGCGCGGCAGCGCCTCGTCGATCGCCGCGAGCGAGCGCAGCGTCGCAGCCCGCAATTTCTCGCGGATTTCGTCGGTCATCACCGGCGGCGTTCGACCGCTGAAATCGGCCGGACGAGCGCCGGTCTCCGCCGCACCACGCCCCCCGTGCCGACGCAACACCGCCTCGAGCGCATCGATCGACAACGGCTTGAGCACGACTTCCACCGCCCCCACCTGCACGCAGCGGCGCCGGTCCTCGTCGGTCGCATGCGCGGTCATCGCGATCACCGGCACGGTCGCACCCTGCTCGCGCAGGAAATTCGCGAGCGCGAAGCCGTCGAGTTCGGGCATGCCGAGATCGGTCAGCACCACGTCGAACGGCTGCTGGAAGTACGCACGCATCGCCTCGACGCCATTCGCGACGAGCGTGGCGTCGCAATGCAGCGCATCCAGCTGATCGCGCAGCAGCGTGCGGCTCGCAGGATGATCCTCCGCCACGAGCACGCGCAGCGGGGTCTCGTCGTCCGCAAGGATCGGCAGCGGCGGCGCCCCGGGTTCCGGTTCGTCGAACGCGGCCCGCCACCCGTGCGGCGCGTCGGACAGCGGCAGCGACGCCGTGAACGTCGTGCCCGAGCCTGGCCGGCTCGCGACGGTCAGATCGCCCTGCATCAGCCGCACGAGACGCCGGCAAAGCGGCAGCCCGAGCCCCGTGCCGCCGAAGCGCCGGTAGATCGACGGATCGGTCTGAACGTACACATCGAACAACGTCGGCAGGCCTTCCGGAGGAATGCCGATCCCGGTATCGCGCACCGCGATCTCGACGCCGCGCCGGTCGCCCGATGCGCCGGCCAAGCGCGCATCGATCGTCACGCTGCCGTGCTCGGTAAACTTGATCGCGTTGCTGACGAGATTCGACACGATCTGACGCAGGCGGCTCGGGTCGCCGACGTAGCCGTCGGCCAGTTCCGGCGCGATCCGGCATTCGAGCGCGAGATGCTTCGCGTCCGCGAGCGGACGGAAGATCGCCGCGACGTCGTGCAGAACGGCACGCACATCGAACGGAACCGCTTCCAGCGCCATCTGGTTGGATTCGACCTTCGACAGATCGAGCACGTCGTTGATCACGCGCAGCAGCGCATCCGACGACGACATGACCGTCTGCAGCCGGCGCTGCTCCATCGACGGCAGCGTGGCGCGCGCCATCAGCTCGAGGTTGCCGACGATCGCGTTCAGCGGCGTGCGAATCTCGTGGCTCATCGTCGCGAGGAACGTCGATTTCGCCTTGTTCGCATCATCCGCCGCCATGCGCGCTTCCTTCAGTTTGTCTTCCGTCAGCTTGCGGGCGGTGACGTCGGTCAAGGTGCACAGCAACACATCGACGCCACGGAACCGGGTTCGCACGACCTGTGCCGCCAGATAGACCGTGTCGTGATCCGGGTGCTCGATCGCCAGTTCGTGCTGCATGACGCCGCGCCGGGCGCTGCTGCCTGCGTGGCGCTCGCGGTAGGCCTGCCAGATGCGCTTGCCGAGCGACAGCCCGGGCACGCCGCGGTCGTATGCGAGCACCGCATCGTTGCGCAGCATCGTCTCGCCGTCCGCCACCGACAGCAGCAACAGCCCGGCCGGCGCGTGGCGGATCAGCGTCCGGTTGAATGCCTCGCTCTCGATCAGGCGGATCGCGCGCCGGTTCGCCGGACGCAGCGCGCGGCGATCGAACAGCACGATCGTCGACCAGAGCAGCACGATGCCGAACAGCGCGGCGCCGAGCGTGACGCTCAAGCTGACGAGGGTTGCCGTCAATACGCTGCGCCACGAGAAAGTCGTCATCACGACGAGGCTGGCCCCGGGCAAGCGATCGTAGACGATGAAGCGCGCGCCGCGCCGTCGCACGGCCACGTTTTCGCCTAACGGTTCGCGCGCGTCGCGCAGCGCGCGCTCGATCATCGCCGGGTCGCGCTCGCGCCCGAAGACGATGTTCCCGCGCGCGTCGACGACCGCGACGTCCTCATCGTCGGAACGCGGCACCATCGCATCGTCGACCCGGTACGCCCCGTTGACGACGAGCCATCCGAACGGCCGTCCGGCCGCGTCGTCGAGCCGACGCGCGAACCGCACGACGTCCCGTCCGGACAACGGGTCGAAACGGCGATCGAGCATGACCAGCCGGCTCTGAATGAACGCCTTCTGTTTCGCGGCCCCGGTCGGCATCGTCCGGGCAATCAGCGCCGTCAGATCGATGCCCGGCCCGAGCGAACGGGCGCGTGCGACGAGCCCCGGCCCCACGACGGCGAGAAACCGGCCATCGAGCCCGATCAGGTAGCCACCGAACGGTTCGGTGTCGGATGTAAGCGCAGAGGGTTGCGTCGGGACCAACCGGTCGTCCTTCCGGAACAGGCCGAGCAACGCACCGAGATAGCCAGCATACGACGCGGCGGGGCGATCCGGCGTGATTTCCGCCAAGGCGAGCAGCGTCTCGCCACCCGCGCCGTTGCTTGCGCCCAGCACACCGCCCGCCGCCGAGAATTGTGTCAGCGCGTCGGGCGACGGCCGTGCGCCCTGATTCCAGAGCTGCTCGATCCGGCTCCCGTAGGTCGCCAGCACCATGTCGGCCGCCTGCATGCTCCCAAAGAACTGCGCTTCCCGGTACAGGAAAGTCGAGCGCGCCTGCGCGCGATAGTCCTGCACGTCGAGCCGCACGACAAGCGCGGCGCAAATCAGAATGAACAGCGTGACCGCGATCCCGCCGCCATACAGCAGGAACTGCTGCTGACGGCGCACCCGGCCGGGATCGAACGGCTTGCGGCCGGCATGGGCGACCTGGCTGGCGAATCGCTTCAGTTTGGCGGGCATCGACTATCGCGTGCCGAAACGTGTGCCGGCAGCCGTTGCTCGCCGCCGGAACCGACACCGGATCGCGCATCGCATGCCGCTATTCGCCGTGCACCGGCGCGTCGGCGCCGGGCATGTCCGGGAGCTTGCCTTCACTGGCGTAGCGGATCAGGTCGGCATCGCGCACGATGCCGAGCTTCTTCATCGCGCTCGACTTCTGCGAACTGATCGTCTGCTTGCTGCGGTGAAGCTGAACGGCGATCTCACCCACCGTCAGGCCGGCCCCGTAAAGTCGCACGACTTCGATCTCGCGGGCCGTCAGCACCCGTGTGCCCGACGACGACTCGGTGCCCTCCAGCAATTGCTTGACGAACGGAGACAGATAATTCGCGCCGACGTAAGCGGCGTGTACCGCGCCGACCAGATGCGAAATCGCGTCGGATTTGCTGAGGATGCATCCGACACCCTGCCGCTGAATCGCATGCAGCACGCTCGGGTTGTCGATCATCGTGATCGTCACGAGATGAAGCGCGGGATAGCGGCGCTGCAAAAACGACAGCAACGCGAGACCGTCGCCATACTTGCCGCCGGGCATCACGTAGTCGACGACGAGCACGTCGCTCTGCTGCTCGTCGAGCATCGCCACCAGGTCGGTCGAATTCGAGACAGTACCGAGCAGCCTGATCGTGCTGCTGCCCGCGAGTGCCTGCGACATCCCGAGTGCGGACGATGGATGATCGTCTGCCACCATCACTCGCACAAAAAATTCATCCATCTCTATTCTTCTCCCGATACACGCGGCCCGACGTGCCATGTTGTGCGACGCGCCGGGATTCGAATCCATCTCGCAACACGATCGCGTTGCGGTGTTCAGCGAACCGGGCGGTGCGCAGCGTAATTTTAAGATAATAGGCGGGTTCTGCGTTGCCTCAATGCGACGGAGTGCGACCGGGAGCACCGGCGTGCGGCCACGCACAGCGGCCGGGGCTCGACGCAATAGTCGCCTCGCCATCCGCCGTGACCGGGCAGGGCCTTGCTGCGGCAGGCCCTTTCGGCGATCCGCCGCCCATGCACGCCCAATCGACGGCGCCCCAACGCCGTCGATCCGTTCTGCCCTGCGGGGTGGCCCGAGCCGCAGCCTGTCTATCGTTTGTCCACTGACTTGCCCGGTTCATCCGCTCCATCGCCCGCGGCGTGCTGCCACTCGGTGATGGCCCGCCGCTTCTGCGACGGCGACATCATCATGAATTCGTTCAGCTTCGTGAGGAAATCCCGTCTGGATTTCTCCGGCAACGTCGCGAATCCAAGCAGCAGCCCGAACACCTTTCCCATATAGCGCACGGCCTTACCCTTCCTTCTTCAGTCGAAATCACGCGGCACCGGCACGATGCCGCGTGTCTGCCTTCCCTGTTTGACGCCGGCGGTCTGCGCTGCCTTCGCGTGTCGTTTTCTTATCGTCCCGGCCAATCCACCGCGGCCGTCATCACGCTCGATGTCGGCCGCCCATCCGCCAATCCGGCGGGCACGCCAGCCCGGCGCCGCCGCGCGATGCGCGCCAGACTGCGGCGCAGGTCCGCCAGCGTCACGGGCTTGGTCAACACGCATTCGACGTTCGATACCGCATAACGCCTTGCGTCGTCCGGCCCCAGGTGCGATACCACGGCGATCATGTCGCACGGCAGCGCGCGCGCATGGACGACCTCCGCCAGCTCACGGGCCGGCATGTCGGGCAGGTCGGCGCCGAGCAGCAGCACCTCCCATGCACCGTTCGCCAGCGTATCGAGCGCCGCCGCGCCGGACGACACGCAGCGGACCGTATAGCCGAGCACGTCGAGCTGTTCGCGGAAGATCGAGCCGTTGACCGACGTATCGTCGGCAACCAGCACCCTCAGCCCGCGCGCATCGGATGCCGGCACCGCCGGCACCGCCCGCCGGCCGGCATCCGCAGCGCCACGCGTCCCGCGCCGCGATTCCGCCGTCGCGACCCGCGCCTGCCCGATCGCCGTGCGCAGCCCGCTCAGCGAATAGCTCGACACGCGAATCGTGCGGCCCGCAACGTCCGGCTGCAGCGGGCCGTCCGGGGTGGCCAGCACGATCGGCGTGCCCCCCCCGAGGCTGTCGAGCTCGTCGCGCCGCCATCGATCGGAATCGCCGAAGAGCACGATCGCGTGAGCACGCGCGAGGCACCCGGCGGCCATTCCGATCGGACTCGGATGCATCGCGACATCGAAACCCCATGCGCGCAGATGGGGAAACGCGAACGTGCGCCACGCATCCTCCGGCGACACGACGATCAGCGTCTGCCCGGCGCCCGCGCCGACCGGACATTTCGGCGCAATGGCCATGCGCAACGGCAGGCGAACGGTAAACAGGCTGCCGACGCGCGGTGCGCTGTCGACCGAAATCGTCCCGCCCATCGCCGCGACCAGCCGATCGCACAGCGCGAGCCCGAGCCCCGTGCCGCCGTAGCGCCGCGTGATCGACGCGTCGACCTGCGAAAACAGCTTGAACAGCCTCGCCTGCTGCGCGGGATCGATCCCGATGCCCGTATCCTCGATGCCGATCGCGAGCTCGGGCGCGCCGCGCGCGTTGCGCCCCACCGCCACGCGCGCGACGACGCGCCCTTCGCTCGTAAACTTGATCGCGTTGCTCAACAGGTTGCCGACCACCTGCGCGAGCCGCGTCGGATCGCCGCGCATGCGCTGCGCGTCGCTCGCATCGATATCGGCAAACAGCGGTAACCCTTTCGCCTTCGCCACGGACGCGAACGCGGCCAGTTGGCGCTCCATCACGGCGATCACGTCGAACTCGATCGACTCGACCGACATCGCACCAGCCTCGATCTTCGAGAAATCGAGGATATCGCTGACGATCGCGAGCAGGCCCTCGGCCGATGCGCGCAGCGTCCGCACGCGGCTCTGCTGTGATGCGTCGAGCGCGGTACGTTCGAGCAGTTCGAGGTTGCCGAGGATCACGTTCAGCGGCGTGCGGATTTCATGGCTCGTCGCCGCGAGAAACGACGACTTCGCCGCATTCGCCGAATCGGCCGCGCGTACCGCTTCCTCGAGCTGATGCACGAGGCGGCGCTGCGCGGTGGTATCGGCGAAGACCGCGATCAGCACGTCCTCACCCTCGTAACGCGCGCCGTGCGCGATGATCTCCAGATGCAGCGGCGCGGCACCGTTTGCATCGAGCACGAGTTCGGTCATCATCGCCCGGCCGGCCCCGCCATTCGCGACGAACGCATCGTATTGCTCCAGCACCTGTGCGGTCAGCGCATGGTAATCGCCGCCGTGCGGCACACGCATCTGCGTCAGCGCATCGCTCGCCAGCATCACGCGGCGGTCGGACAGCGACACGAGGCCGATGCCGACCGGCGCCATCGCGATCACGCTGCGGCACAGCGCCTCGCTGTCGAACACGCGTGCCGAGCGTGCATAGACCGGCACAAGCACGCGCCGGTGGAAGCGCACGAGCAGCAGCCACATCACGGCGATCGCGACCAGCGTCGATGCCGCCAGTGCGGCGGCCTGCACACCGATGCCGGCCGCGACGTCGGCCCACGACAGCACATAGGCGATCGTCCAGCCGGTTGCGGCGAGCTTGCTGCCGAACACGATCGCGCCGTCGCGAAAGCGCGGCTCACCGGACACCGGGCCACCTTGCGCGACGTCGAGGTTCAACAAGCGCTCGGTGAGTGCGTTCGTGCGCTCGACGCCGGGCTCGATCGCGATCAGCCGGTTGTCCGCCGACGTGATGAAGAATGTGCCAGCCGGCGCACGCCCGGGCAGCCATGACAGCAGGTATTCCGGTGCGTACTCGGTGACCAGCACCGCGAACGGCAGGCCGCCTGCGCGCGCTTCGGCGGCGATCCGGATGCGCGCCTGCCCCGTGACGGGATTGACGTAGGGCGGCAGCCAGCGAACCTGCGGCCGGCCGTCGCTCGGTGCCGCGCCGCCAAAATCGACCCGCAGCGCCGCGAGTACCTGCGCGCGCGCGTCGGCCGACGCGAGCGCGGGATTGTCGCGCGACAGGTGCGGCACAAAACCGAACAGCCCCGTGCGCGTGCTGTAGTGGTAGCCCTCCAGCGTGCGCCCGCGATTGAGCGAGCTCGCCGCACAGATGCGCGACAGCATGAACGACAACGCGAGGTAGCGTGCCACCTCGGTTCGCTGCGCCGTCTGGCCCGGCACACCGACCACGAGCGACGGGTAAGGCTTGATCGCAAGCTGCTGGCCATTGGCGAAGAATTCGTGCACGACACCTGCCGGCGCCGCGCCGAGCTCGTGCCAGATCAGCTGGGTATTCGCGACGCCGTTGCGGAACGACGTCTCGGCTACCTGCACCTCGTCGACGGCTTCCTCGACGCCGTTCAGGAAATTGCGCCGCTCGCCGTCCAGATAGCCGTAGACGATCGACGTGATCCCGAGCCCGCAGGCGATCAGGATCAGGATCGTGACGACGATGCCGCCCCCGAACATCGAAATGCTCTGGTAGCGACGAATGGACTGAAGCGTGCTGTATGGCATGACTCGGCGTGACGGCGCCCGAGAGGCGGACAGGTGGAAAATTCCCTGCCGGGTCGGGCGTCACGATGGATACATTCGTGATAGCGACATCCCGATCATGCCAAACGACACTGCGAAAATCAGTCGTGCATTATCCTTTTAGTACACGTCTGATTTGTTTTTATTATTGTTTTGAACTTGAACGAATCATCGTCGTGAAATCGCATCCGGGGATCGATCCGATTGGACACGTCGCGCCGTCGCTTCGGCGCGGGCACGCACGTCAACGAGATACCGCCGGCAAGCCGGCGGCAAAAGATGCGTCCGCGGATGGCGTGTCGCACCTGAGGCACTCGATTCGACGCGCGCGGTTCATTCACGAATGAACGACCCGCGCGATGCAACTGCGTCGGACGCGTCTGCTCAGTTCTGCGTGAGCGGATTCAGCGTCGTGCACAGGAAGCCCGTGCAGTTCTTCGGCGTGAAATAGAACGACGCCATCACCGGCGTGGGGACGCCGAGCGCGATATCGCCGAGATAGGCCGAGCCCTGCGCGCCGAACGTGTTCGACTGCTGGACGAAGCTCGCGCCGGTCGACTGGATGGTGGCCGACTGATACGTGAAGGTCGGCGACTGCGTCTGGTCCTTCACGTAGATCCATGCAACATTGGCGGGGCCGAACGACATCGCGCCCTTCGCGCGATAGCCCTTCGCGCCCTCGCTGTTGGCCTGCGCGATGAGATCGTCGACGGTCGATGGCGGTACCAGTGCATCGTACGAATAGGTCGAACCCGACGCATTGTTCTTCATGTACACGTTCGCTTGCACCGATCCCACCATCATCGGGCCGACGAACCAGTAACCCGACTGGCCCTGACCGTTCGCCTGGGTGACAAACGCGTCCTGGCTGGCCGGCAACGTCGCCGTCGCGTATGTGTATGTCGCCGATGAGCCGCCATCCTTGCGATAGAGATAGCCGTAGGTAAGCGGGCCTTCGAAGCGGTAGCCGCTCGTGCCTTGCGAGTTGGCCTGGTTGACGAAGCCCGTCATGTCGGCCGGCGTCGTCTGTAGCTGGTACGTGTAGGTCTGCGCCGCGCCGTCGTTCACGAAGATCGACTGCGACCCGCCATGGGACGCATCGTAGTAGTAGTCGCCCAGATACCGATAGCCCTTCGCGCCTTCATTGTTGACCAGCGTCAGGAAGCTCGTCTGATCCGCCGCGACAGGTTGCGCGTCGTAGCGCCACGTCAGCGTGCTGCCGCCCGAGCCGCCAGAACCGCCGTTGCCGCCAGTCCCCGTCCCTCCGGAACCCGTCCCCCCGGTGCCGCCGTTGTTGGTCGTGCCCGATCCACCGCCGGACGCCGCGGGCGAGGAATCGTCGCCGCCGCAAGCGGTCAGCGCCAGACAGGTCAGTGCGATCAATGCAACGGCTTTCATCGGGATCACCTCAATGCAAAAAGGACGAACGAAGCCGGTACGCGCGGATCACGCCGCGCGCACGGACAGTCACGAATCAGGATCCGGCCGGCGGCGCACCGCCGGCCCGGGAGCGTCAGTTGACCTGGAGCTGGCCACCGCGGCCAAGGCCGCCCTTGACGTCCTGCGCCTTGTAGCTGCGCAGTGCGACGACCATCTTGTTGTACGCGTCGATGAACGCGACGACCGTCGCCTTGCCTTCCGGCGTCGCCGAGAAGCCGGCGAGCGCGCCGCCCACGCCGCCGCCGAAGCCGCCCAGCGCCGCGCCGTAGTTGGTCGCCGTCGAGCTGCCTTCCGACGCCGCGATCTGCACGGCCGAACGCACGTCGAACAGCGTCAGCGTGACGACCGACGCCTTCGTCTGCAGGTGGCCGGCCACCGCCGCAACCGCGCTGTTGCCGATCAGCCCGCCGATCATGCTGCCGATGCCGCCGATCGGCGAATCGTTGATGACGATCTGCGGTTCCATGTAATAGTCGGCCGCGACGCGCTGGCCCTTCTGCTGCTTCGAGCCCGCGCGGTACTCACCCGAGTTGCGCTGCAGCTGCGTGATGCGCGACAGGCGCGCGTCGCTCTTCTGGTTGCCGATCGACGTGATCACGAAGCAGTTCGACTGCTGGACGGCCAGGCGCAGCAGCGGGTCGATCGTGGTCATCTTGGTCGCGCTGCCGAACGGGCCCCACCAGTCGGCATTGCGGCCGTCGTCGACGGCGATCGTGCCGAGCGGCGACGCGCAGCGCTGCAGCCCCGTATCGGCGCCGGCGCTCGCGCCGCCCGCGGCGGCACCGGTCACGCCCGCGTTCTGGCCGCCGGGCGTCACCACGCCGCCGCAGCCCGCGACGGACGCACAAAGCGCTGCGACCAGCGCACCTTGAGTGAGACGTTGGGAAAGGATGGTCTTCATGTCGTTGTCGATCGATTAGAGTCGTTGTTCGGCTTATGTGTTCGTGCGAACTTCGATAAGCCCCCCGGCGTGGCGCGCGATGGTGGTCTCCCCGCTGCTGCCCCCGTTGCTTTATGCCCGGTCAGTAGTACCAGTACGTCTGCTGCCAGACGCCGTAGTACGGATAGCCCGAGTACCAGTAGCCGTAATAGACGTCACGCCATTGCGTGCGCCATTTCCAGTCTTCTTCGTCTTCCTTCTTGGCCTTGCGCGCAAGGTCGAGCAGCTTCTTCGACTCCTTGTCGCCGCGGCCGGCCGCGATCGACAGCCATTTCTCCGCTTCACGCGCGTCGGAGCCCATTTCCTCGAGGCCGAACAGGTAGAAACTGCCGAGCGCCTTCTGCGCCTGCAGGTCGCCGCGCTCGGCGGCCTCGCGCATCCACTTGAGTGCCTGGTAGCTGTCCTGGCGCACGCCGTCGCCGCGGAAATAACGCAGGCCGAGGTCGTAGGCGGCCTTCGGCTGGGTCTTCGCGGTCTGCTTCAGCGCAGCGATGCGCGGATCTTCCCGGTCTTCCGAATCGCCCCTTTTTTGATAGGACACCTGATCTTTAGGACGGTCGGAACACCCTGTGTCGTCGCAGATCCGCACCGTGTGGCTGGTGATGGATGGATCCTGTGCGCACGCGACCAATAGCCACAGCAGCCCCGGTGCGAGTAGACGGCGGAACATGGGTACTTTCCTCAAGTTTTATTGGCGCCGCAATTCTTCGAGCTATCCCACCCCCGCGAGCTTGCACCCGGCGGCGCGCGGCGCAGCAGATACAATCCGCTAACGCCGACACGCACTCCAAGGCTCTCTCAGGCTCTCTCTTCGAATCGTTCGGTCACTGATTCAGTGTTGTCGCTTTTCGATGTGCCGACAGGGGTCGTCATCGATCTCCAAACATGACGCGACAAACAATAGTGACGTGGTGAGCAATAATAATGGAGAAAAAAGGCATGTCAAGGCCATTCGCGTTTTCAAAGTTTGCATGACGCGTCAGTTTTGATATGCTCTCCCTCGCCAAAACCCCTGGAGACCCCATCGAGATGCCCAACAGCGAGCAGGCCAACGTCGATCTCATCACCGCCAACAAGGTGCGCGACCTACTGAACCGGAACGGTATTCCACCGCGAAGTCACAACACGACGATCGCGAATGTGCTCGGCCTGAGCTTCTCGGTCGTCACGCGCAAGATGAAAGGCCTGATCCCGTGGAACCTGTCGCAGTTGCAGGACATCGCGACGCACTTCGGCGTGCCGCCCGCGATCCTGCTCGACGACAAGGGCACGCAGCCGGCCGCCGCCGAGATGATCGACGCGACGCTCGTGATCGAGTCGCGGCGCTTCCGCTGCCGCGCCGCGATCTCGACCAAGGCCAGCAGCCAGATCGAGACGGACTTCGTCGCGCTGCAGTGGCAAGGCGAATGGCTCATCACCGAGC
This sequence comes from Burkholderia sp. Ac-20344, assembly GCF_017104975.1. Taxonomy (NCBI): domain Bacteria; kingdom Pseudomonadati; phylum Pseudomonadota; class Betaproteobacteria; order Burkholderiales; family Burkholderiaceae; genus Burkholderia; species Burkholderia sp. Ac-20344. The sequence goes on along the minus strand of NZ_JAAGPP010000002.1, from coordinate 61,629 downwards.
GTCAGCTCGCACGCGAGGGCCGCACCTATCCGGTCGACGTCATCGAGCTGCGCTCGACGCAGCCGAACGTGTATGCGGCGCGAATCGCCGTGGTCGACGACTCGCAGGACGTCGCCGAGACGGTATGTGAATATTTCATCGAAAAAGGCGTGAACGCGATCCCGTACTTCGACGGCGCGACGTTCCGCAAGGCCCTGGAGGTCGAGGATTTCGACGGCTACATCCTCGACTGGATGCTCGGCGACCAGACGGCCGCCGAACTCGTACGCGGCATCCGCTCGAGCGAGAACAGCGGCGCGCCGATCTTCCTGCTGACCGGCAAGATCTCGACCGGCGAAGCCAGCGAGGACGAAATCGCGCACATCGTGTCGCACTACAACGCGCGCTGCGAGGAAAAGCCGGTGCGCCTGCCGATCCTGTTCGCCGAAGTGGCGCGCGAACTGAAGATCACGCTGCCGGCCGTGACCGCCGCGAACTGAGACCACAGCGACAAACCACCACCGCACGACCGAGGGCACGACATGCGAATTTCGACCATCTGGACCAAGGGCCTGCTGACGGCCTGCCTGCTCGGCATGGCCGCCGCGACCTGGGCCGCTTCGTCGTTTACGTTCACCGTCGACGGCAAGATCGACAAGAGCAACCAGCAGGGCAAGAAGGCGTACGTGTTTTCCGAGCAGGCGCTGATGGCGCTGCCGCAGCACACGATCGTCACGTCGACGAGCTGGACGCCGAAGGCGGCCTTCACCGGCCCGCGCCTGTCCGACATCCTGAAGATCGTCGGCGCACACGGCACGCAGATCGAGTTCCGCTGCATCGACGAGTACACGTTCACGATTCCCGTGTCCGACGCCGATCGTTACGGCGTGATCCTCGCGCGGACGATGAACGGCAAGGTGCTCGGCAACGACAACTACGGCCCGCTGTGGATCATGTACCCGCGCGACCAGTATCCCGACGAACTGAAGACGCCGCTCGGCGAAGCCAAGTTCGCGTGGCAGATCATCGGCCTGACGGTGAAATGAAACGCCGTCGATGGAAAAATAGAAAAATCATCCTGATCCTCGGCTCGCTGTGGATCATGGGGTTCGCCGCGTGGGCGTTCCTGCTGTGGGACCTCCTCGCCACCTCGGTCAACGAGGGCGTGCTCGAGGGGCCGCGCGAAGGTGTGTTCTGGACCGCCGCGCAATACCGGAACGCCTATACGCGGTTCGACCGGCAGCTGATCCTCTACGCGACGCATCAGGACGACGATTTCTATCACGTGCAGATGCAGCTCGACAGCCTGTCGGTGTCGTTCGGCTTTCTGCAGCGGCCGTCGGAAGTATCCCAATACTGGCTGCGCATCCCGCGCGCGCGCAACGAGATCGACGCGCTCGGCGAATTCATGGCGCGCCTGAAGCGCGAAGTGCCGTTGCTGCGCGACTCGCCGAAAAATGCGCAGCAGGTGATCGACGAAGTCAATGCGTACTGGCCGAAGGTCAACGGCCTCGCGAACTATTTCCGCGCGATCGAGATGGCGCAGCGCGACTTCACGTTCCATCAGCTGAAGGAAAAGCAGCGCGCGATCCTGATGCTCGGCATCGTGCTCGGCGTGATCCTGTGCGCGCTGTTCCTGCTGCTGTTCTATACGATGCGCACGCGTGACGACCTGCTCGAACGGCAGGACGCGGCGCTCGACGCCGAACGCAAGGCGTCCGACCGCGCGTTCGAAATGATCGAGGCGAAAAACGCGTTCCTCGGGATGGTCAGCCACGAGTTGCGCACGCCGCTGCAGGCGATCTGCGGGTCGGTCGAGATCCTGCTCGCGCGCCCGCAGTCGGACGCGAACCTGAAGACGATCCGGCGGCTGCAGAACTCTGCGTTGTCGCTCGAAGCGCTCGTCAAGGACCTGACCGACTACATCAAGCTGCGCTCGACGAAGCGCCTCGCCGAACGGGAAACCGTCGGCATGGCGTCGCTGCTCGCCGAAGTGCTCGACCCGCTGCGCGAGAAGATCGCGGCCAAGCGGATCGCGGTCGCGCAGCGGGTCGAGCCGTACGGCCTCGAGATCCGCTCCGATCGCAAGCTGCTGCGCCAGGTGCTGTCGAACCTGATCGAGAACTCGGTCAAGTACACGCTCGGCGGATCGATCGACGTATTCATCACGCTCGCCGACGCGCCGGCCGGCCAGCAATTGAAGATCGCCGTGCGCGACACGGGCGCCGGCATCGCGAAGCCGCACCTGTCGAAGATCTTCGAGCCGTTCTACCGCGCGAACGACGCGGTCGGGCTGCACGTGGACGGGATCGGCATGGGGCTCGCCGTCGTGCGCGAAATCGTGACGACGCTGCGCGGGCATGTGGACGTGCGCAGCACGGTGGGCGAGGGCAGCGAGTTCGTCGTGACGCTGCCGGCCGAAGTGCCCGGCATCGACACCGCCGGCAACGCGGCCGGCGACGCGCCCGCGCTGCCGCACGCGGCCGCGCACCGCGACCGGCGCGCGCTGGTGGTCGACGACGACGACAACGCACGCGAAACACTCGGTGCGATGCTGTCGGCGCTCGGCATCGACGTCGATCTGTGCCGCACCGGGCAGGAAGGCGTCGCACGCTTCGGTGCGAGCCGCTACGACTTCGTCGTGCTCGATCTCGAGCTGCCGGACTTGAGCGGCTTCGACGTCGCGCGGCGCATGCGCGCGGTCGCGGTACCCGACGACGACGGCCGGCATCCGGCGATCCTCGGCGTCAGCGCGTATGAATCGACCGCGCTGCGCGAGAACCAGCAAGTATTCGACGAGTTCCTGCCGAAGCCCGTCCACCTGCGCGAACTCGGCGCGCTCGTCGAGAAGCTGCTCGCCTGAGCCGGCGCGGCGGCGATGCGCCGCTCGTTGCCGCGCGCGCCCGCTTACTCGCCGATCAGGTGCAGCACGATATCGCGGCGATGCGCCGCGCGGCGATGCTCGAACAGGTAGATCCCCTGCCACGTGCCGAGCACCATGTGCCCGTGCTCGACCGGGATCGACAGTTGCACCTGGGTGAGCGCCGTGCGCAGGTGCGCCGGCATGTCGTCGGTCCCTTCGGTGTCGTGCTCGTAGCGCGTGGCGTCCTCGGGTGCGAGCGTCGCGAAGTAGCGTTCGAGGTCGCGCTGCACGGAAGGATCCGCGTTCTCCTGGATCAGCAGCGACGCCGACGTATGGCGACAGAACACGGTGAGCAGGCCGGTGCCGATCGCCTGCTGGTCGACGAACGCACGCACCTGCGGCGTGAATTCCACGAGGCCGCTGCCGCGCGTGTCGATGCCGATGTGCGTGATCGCCTGTTGCATCGTCGTGACCTCAGGCCAGCGCGGCGAAGCCGTCGGCTTCGATCTGCTTCGCGTCGGCGGGGCGCACGACGCGCGCGACTTCGACGCCGTCGCGCAGGAACACCAGCGTCGGCCACAGCTTCACGCCGAACGAACGGCCGAGCGGGCGGCCCGGGCCATCCTCGATCTTCAGGTGCCGCACGGCGGGATGCGCAGAGAACGACGCCACGATCGCCGGCTGCGCGCCCGCGCAGATCCCGCACCAGTTCGCGCCGAATTCGATGACGGTTGCACCGCCCAGTGCGTCGACTTCCGCGCGCGTCGGCGCGTTGGCGGTGTAGCGTTGCTCGGTATCCATCAGGCCCTCGTGTGCGTTGGCGGAGCGTGGCCGCGCGGTGCGAATGCACGGCCAGCCAATGACTACTCTAGCCGAAAATGCCACGGGCGCCGAGCTGATGCACGGGCGCTGCTCGTCGCCGCTGATCGGATAAGATACGGCGCGCGGTGCCTTTTACCGAACCGACGGAGTGTTTTCAGTGATTCAACCGACCCCAGTATTCAAGGACAACCTCGCGCAACTGCCGGCCATCGACGGCGTCGCGCGCATCGATCTCGTCGGCGCGAACGGCGACGTGGCCGCGACCATCGAGAACCAGCCGGGCAAGCAAGGCTCGCTCGCGGTGTACAACTACCTGAAGCAGGCATTCGGCACGCTCGACGCGAAAGCCGCCGAGCACGGCCTCGCGGTGTTCGCCGAACATACGGCCGACGCACGCAACCGCCCGGGCGCGCATCCGAACGTCGATCGCCTGCTGGCGATCGTCGCAGGCGGCGAAGCGCTGCGGATCGACGTCGTCGCGAAGGGCTGATTCACCGGCGGCACGCAGGCGTGCTGCCGGCCGGTGCGCGACCGTGACGCGCGGGCGAAAACCCGCGATCATCGCGCCCGCCCCCTTTTCCCGGAGACTGCCTGCGTGTCCCGTTTCGTTGCCTTGCCGCTTGCCCACCGCCTTGCTTCGATCGTTTCGATCGCAGCCGTTGCGTGTGCCGCGCTCGGTGGCACGGCATCGGCCGATCCGCTGCGGACGGCCTCCGATATCGCCGGCGCGTCGCTGGTGCCGCTCGGCGTGCTGCCGCACTCGCCGGAGAATGGTTCGCTCGATCCGTTCTGCACGCGATATCGCGCGAAGACGACCACCGCGGCCGGCCGCGAAGTCGCGAAGCGCGACTGGATCGTGACGTCCGAGGCGCCGCTCGGCCGCTACACGGTCGTGACGTTCGCGAGCGGATTCAGCGCCGGCACGAGCGCGATCTGTTTCGCGCGCAACGGCAACGTCGGCGTGTTCGACGGCACGACACTCGTCGCGCTCGGCTACACGGCGCACAACGCAGGCTGGCAGCTCGGCGCGGCCGACCGGCTGGAGAGCGGCGCGCTGCTGATCTGGGGCGGCGACGGCCCGGCGCCGCCCGTCGGCGAACTGCACGAAGAGAACGGCGGCCTGCGCCTGACCCGGGTAGCGGCTGAAAGCACCGACTGCCAGGGCCGCGCAGTCGTGCCCAACGTGTACGGCAAGCCGCTCGACGTCGCGCGCCGGATCCTGATCGCGAAAGGCTGGCAACCACTGCGCCCGCGCGAGAAACCGGATGCGACGGACGGCGCGGCGACGCTCGCGAAGCACGGCATCATCGAAGCCGAAGCGTGTTCGGGCACCGGCATGGGATATTGCGCGCTGCGCTACCGGAGTGCGGCCGGCGTGCTCGGCGTGACGACGGCCGGCGGCGAGCCGGACAAGCCGTCGGCGAACACCGTGATCGATTATCAGGTGGCCTGCCGCAAGCCTTGAGCAGTGCGGCGATCGCGCGCGCAAGGCGCTGCATCGGCGTGTGCCGTTGAAGCGGTGTCGGGCATTATCGGCGTGTCGCAAGCAGCGCACGTGCGTTGACGATCGGCCTCGACGGCCCACCGGGCCATCGTCCGTTCGCTCGATTGACCGGCCTCGTGCGCCCTCCTAAACTGACCTCCCTTTTACGCCGTTCCGACGAAAGGGAGTCCCATGATCGACCTCTCCACGCTCGCGCTGTTCTCCGGCGCGTGTCTCGCACTGACCGCCACGCCGGGCCCCGACATGCTGCTGATCGCGTCCCGCAGCGTGAGCCAGGGCCGGCGCGCTGGCTTCGCGACACTCGCGGGCATCCAGGCCGGCACCTACTGCCACGCGCTGGCGGCCGCGCTCGGGCTGTCGCAGCTCTTCGTCGCGGTGCCGCTCGCCTACGACGCCGTGCGCTTCGCGGGCGCCGCCTATCTGCTGTATCTCGCGTGGAAGACGTTCCGTTCGGATGCGACCGCGCTGTCGCCCGTCGCGTCGCAGCGTCGCCACTCGACCGCGACGATCTTCCGCCAGGGGCTGACGACGAACCTGCTGAACCCGAAGATGGCGCTGTTCGTGCTCGCGCTGTTTCCGCAGTTCGTGCGACCCGAGCACGGTTCGATCGCCGTGCAGATTCTCCTGCTCGCAACGGTGCTGAACCTGATCGGCATCGTCGTGAACGGCGCGGTCATTCTGTCCGCGAGCCGGCTGAGCCAGCGGATCGGCGCGCGCCGCCGCCCGTCGAAGCTGCCGCAGTATCTGCTCGGGTCGGTGTTCGTGGGGCTCGCGGCGCGGCTCGCGGTGGCGGGGCGGAGCTAACACCACCACTCTTCCATCGCGCGTAGCGCGCGCCGGCAACGAATTGCGCACCGCGCCGACACCGGATTGCCTGAGAACAGTCGGGCTCGCACATCCTCGCCGAAGTCCCCAGCCGACGTAACGGCGACTCCAACCCTCCGGCACGTCTGACCAGCCGCCCGCATCCGCAGTCGCGGCAGGCCACAGTTCTTGCATCGATATAACATATTTGTTACTATGCTGACCAATGCGTACGAAATTCGGTTCTTCAATGAGCGTGTCGAGGAGGGCGTGGCAGCGTTACCCAAGACACTCATCGCCCGGTTCTATGCGCTCGTTGACCGCATGGAGCAGTACGGCCCGAACCTGGGCGAACCCCACACGCAATCGATGGGAAACGGACTGTACGAAATGCGATTGAAGGGCGCGGAAGGTATCGCCCGAGTGTTTTATTGCGCGATCGTCGAGCGGCGTATCGTCATGCTTCATTGTTTTGTGAAGAAGACGCAAAAGACGCCACAGAAGGAACTGGAAACGGCGCGCCGTCGACTGAAGGAGGTTCAAGATGGCAACGTATAAGGAACTGCGCGAGCGTGCATTGACCGACCCCGAGGTGCGCGCTGAATACGAACGACTGAACCGCGAGGAATTCGCACTGCTCGACGCAATGCTGGCTGCCCGACGAGAGGCCGGGCTGTCTCAAGCCGATGTGGCGGAGCGGATGGGCACGAAGGCACCGGCCATCACACGACTTGAGCGTGCGCTCGCAACTGGCCAGCATTCACCATCCATCGATACGTTGCGCAAATATGCGGCGGCTTGCGGTAAAAAGCTCGTGATTTCGTTCGCCTGAACCTCCCGCAAGCCGACGCATCCCCATTGCTCTTCAAGCTCTACATTGCACCACGTCGGCAGGAGCATCATCGATTCCCACTCCGTCATCCTGCGTCACCAGCGCGCGTATCCGCCACCACCCGCAACGCCCCGCTATCCAGCAAGCTCGCCGGCGTCACCGTGCGGCGGCGCCACGGAATCCGGCCGAAATACCAGATCCTCCAGAAACCGAGCGGATGATCGGGATTCCGGCGCAGCAGCATGTCGAAGGTCTCGACGTCGCCGAGCACGATCCGCGTCGCATCACGCACGACTTCGCGCACGAACCGCGAGCAGAACTGCCGCCGCGACGCGAGATTGAACCCCGTGTCGTAGACCACGCCGATCCGGCGCATCGCAGCCGCCACGAGCCGGCGCCGCTGCGCGGCATCGAGCGGCTGTTTCAACCGTGCGATCACACACGCGCCGCGATCGGAGCGCGCGAGAAACCGCGACATCGTCGTGACCCGCGACAGCGGAAACGTGCTCTCCGCGATCAGCGGCTCGCCGCCACGCTCGCCGACCACGATCCCGACGTGATTCGTCCACGAGCGCGTCGCGCTCGCCACTTCGAGAAACGGCCGCACGGTCACGCGGATGAAGACGATGTCGCCGATCTCCGGTTCGATCGGCAACGGCATGTCGTGCGATGCATGGGACCCGACGGAGAAGAGGCGCTGCCGGCCTGAGCCGGGCGAGCGGATCAGGAGCGGCCGGCAACCGATATCGACAACCATACGAACCTCGCGCGTGGAGTGATGCCGCGAGCATGTCAGCAGCAGTCGCGCGCCGCACCCGCTTCTTGCGCGAGGGCGAGTATCCGCGCCGCCGGGTGGCGGTTTTCGATACCGGCGCGCGCGGCCGCGCTGCCTTCAGCGCGTCGCACCCAGCGCCACGCGCAGCCGCTCCATCAACTGCGTGTAGTGCCGCAGCACGTCGTCCTTCGGCACGACATTCGCGGTCGCGAAACGGTCGGACCACGCCGGTTTCCATTCATACGAGCCGTGCACGCTGCGGTCGCCGTCGGGCGCCTGGATCAGCGAGCGGATCCGCGCGTCGCGGCCCGGGCCCGTATGCATGTCGAACAGCGCGTGGATGTACGTGTGATACGCGTCGTACACGTCGTCGTCGAACAGGTAGCGATAGATGTGGAACGTGCGGTCGAGTTCGCGCTTCGCGCGGATCACGTCATCCGGCGAGATGTCCTTCCAGTAGCCGATCCACGTGTAGAAGCACAGCAGCGCATTGAGCTGCGGCGCGACCGCGTCGTACAGCGCGAGCCGCTTCTCGATCAATCGCTGGTTGGTCCACTGCACGAGTTCGAGCCGCTTCAGCCGGCGCGCGACGAGCCAGCCGAGACACGCGACCGACAACGGCGTCAGCACGCCCAGCACGAGCTTGACGATTTCCAGCGAATTCCACGGATTGCTGATTGGCTGCATGAATGGCCCGACAAGAAGAAACGCGTCCGTGCCGGCGCACGCCCCGGCGCGCAGCGCCGCCTGCCCGATCGCGTCGGCATTGACCGTTAGTTGCTTGCGCATCGAACGTCGCGTGACGACACAGGCGACGGGTTCGAAGCGGCGTGATTCGTCAGTCTATCGGGTGATTGTCACCGAGCCGTGACCGTTCGTCGACCCGTCGTCGCGTGGCCACGCACCTCGCCCGCGTCAGGTCGGTAGCGCCGACGTGAGCTTGACCTTCTGCATCGGAATGTCGGTCTTCACGCTCAGCACGCCCGGAATGCGCGTGAGGTATTCCATCTGGAAGCGCCGGTAGTCGTCGATATCGGCCGCGACGACGCGCAGCAGGAAATCGCAATCGCCCGCCATCAGGTGGCATTCGACGACTTCCGGCATCTGCTGGACGGCCTCCGCGAAGCGGTTCACCGATTCCGCGTCCTGCCCCTTCAGCCACACGCGCGTGAAGATCGTCAGCCCCTTGCCGACTTTCGCGGGATTCAGCACGGCCACGTATTTCTCGATCACGCCGGCTTCCTCGAGGAGCCGCACGCGCCGCAGGCACGGCGACGGCGACAGCCCGACCTCGTGCGCGAGTTCCACGTTCTGCATGCGGCCGTCGCGCTGGAGCGCGCTCAGGATCCGGCGGTCGATGGCGTCAAGTTTCATTGGCATTCGATTCCAAAAAAATCGCGTATCACGCGTTCAATGCCAAATTCTGAGAAAAATCTGGCCACAACGCAACCCGATTCGAGTCAAAAAAGCAGACAATTCCTCCCCCGAAGGAGGAGTAATGAGCAGTAGCGTTTCAACGTCGTCAGGGCTTCGCGACAAGCCCGCCTATGTCGCCGAGATGGGTCGCGGATTGCGCGCGGCGCTGCCCGTCATGCTGGGTTTCGTGCCGTTCGCGCTCGTGCTGGGCGCGCAGGCCGCGCAGAAAGGGCTGAGCCTGTTCGAAGTGCCGATGATGACCGGCATGAACTTCGGCGGCGGCTCCGAATTCGCGGCGATCCATCTGTGGACGTCGCCGCCGCACATCGCGCTGATCGTCGCGATGTCGTTCCTCGTGAATTCGCGCCATATCCTGATGGGCGCCGCATTCGAGCCGTATATCCGCCGCCTGCCGCGCCGCCGCGCGTTCTTCGCGCTGTTCTTCATGTGCGACGAAAGCTGGGCGATGTCGCTCGCCGACGCCAGGGCACGCTCGGCCACGCACATCAGCGTGCCCTATTACGCGGGCATCTGCATGGGGCTCTACCTGACGTGGATCTCGATGACCACGCTCGGCGCGGCGGTCGGCCCGACGATCGGCAACGTCGAGCAGTACGGCTTCGACATGGCGTTCACGGCCGTGTTTCTGGTACTGCTGCGCGGGATGTGGAAAGGGATGCGCGCGAGCCGCCCGTGGTTCGTGAGCCTCGTCGTCGCAGCGGCCACGCACCTGGCCGTGCCCGGCGCGTGGTACGTCGCGGCCGGCGCCTGCGCGGGGCTGATCGCCGCGCTGCTGTGGGAGCCGCGCGAGGAGCCGCGCGATGCCTGATTTCCCGGATTTCAGCACGGTCGCGACGATCGTGCTGATGGCGTCGACGACCTACCTGTCGCGCATCCTCGGCTACGTGCTGCTGCGCAACCGCACGCTGAGCCCGCGGATGGCGTCGGTGATGGAGAACGTGCCCGGCTGCGTGCTGATCTCGGTGATCGCGCCGGCCTTCGTGTCGACGCGCCCGGCCGACCTGCTTGCGCTGGCCGTTACGCTGATTGCGGCGACGCGCCTGTCGATCCTGCCGACCGTCATCGTCGGCGTCGCGTCGGCCGGCCTGCTGCGGCACCTGCTCGGCTGAGCGGTTCCGACCCGCCGCGTACGCCGCGGCACGGCCACCGACGAACGGGCGCGCGATGCGCCCGTTTTCACATCCGCGCCGACCGCACGACACGACGATCCTCACGCGGGAATGCTAGCCTTGTGGCTTGCGCCACGCTGCATGCCCCTCTCATTACCCGTCTCCGCGAGGATCGTCCCGATGCAAGAAACCCGCCCGCTGTTCGATCGCGTCCTGCTCACCAACGACGACGGAATCGACGCCCCCGGCCTTGACGTGCTCGAACAGGTCGCCACGCAACTGGCGCGCGAAGTGTGGATCGTCGCGCCGGCGGAAGACCAGAGCGGCACGTCGCATTCGTTGAGCCTGCACGAACCGCTACGCGTGCATCGCAAGGGCGAACGCCGCTTCGCGGTGCGCGGCACGCCCGGCGATTGCGTCGCGATCGCGATCAGCCATCTGATGAAGGACGCACGGCCCGACATCGTGCTGTCCGGCGTGAATCGCGGCGGAAACCTCGGCACCGAAACGGTGTTTTCCGGGACGGTGGGCGCCGCGATGACGAGCATGCTGGTCGGCGTGCCGGCCATCGCGCTGAGCCAGGCCTTCACCGATCGCAACGCGGTGCCGTGGGACACGGCGCTCACGCATGCGCCGGACGTCATTCGCCGGCTCGTCGCCGCCGGCTGGGACAGCGACGCGTGCCTCAACGTGAATTTCCCGCCGCGGCCCGCTCAGGACGTGCGCGGCCTGAAGGTGACGAACCAGGGCGCCGGCACGCTGCAGGGCGTCGAGATCGTGTCGGGGCGCGACCCGCGCGACATCGAGTATCACTGGCTGAAGCTCGCCCGCGCACCGCGCGACGACGATGCGGATTCGGAAACGGTCGCGCTCGGCGAAGGGTATGTCGCCGTCACGCCGCTGAAGTTCGAGCGCACGCACGATCAGGCGCTCGCGCGGTTGCGGTCGAGCCTCGGCTGATCTGCGTACATCGACGAGTTAGCGGTCGCGGCAATCGCGCGCGTGGCACCTGCGCGCGGGTGCCCGGCTGCAACGCCGCTTCACCGCTTCACCGCTTCACCGCTTCATTGAGTCGCAACATCACGTCAGGCTCATCCCCCCGTCGAGCATCACGATCTCGCCCGTCACATAGTCGGACGCGACGAGCATCGCGACCGTCTGCGCGATGTCGTCCGGTGTCGCCGCACGGCGCATCGGCGCGCGCTCGCGCCAGAGCTGCTGCGCGTCCGTCCAGTCGGCCGTGAGCGGCGTATCGACGAGCCCCGGCGCGACCGCATTGACGCGAATCGCCGGCGCGAGCGTGCGCGCCAGCAGCCGCGTCGTGTGATTGAGCGCAGCCTTCGCCGCCGCATAAGGAATCGACGCGCCCTTCGGCCGCACGCCCGCATGCGAGCTGACGTTCACGACGCAACCGGCCCGCCCGTGCGACGCCGCCTCGCGCAACGCGGCCTCCGCCTCGGCGACGAGCCGGAATGGCGCGATCACGTTGATCTCGTGCATCTCGCGCCACACGTCGGGCGTCGCCGCGGCGAGGTCGTCGTGCGGAATCACGCGGCTCACGCCCGCATTGTTGACGAGCACGTCGAGCCGCCCGTGCACGGCCAGTGCGTCGCGAATCAACCGCACGCGCTCGGCATCGTCGGCGAGATCGGCCTGCACGTAAGCCGCGCCGAGTTCGCGCGCCATCGCCCGCCCCACGTCGGCCGAACTGCGCGAATGCAGGATCACTGCGTAGCCATCCGCCGCCAGGCGGCGCGCGACGGCCGCGCCGATCCCCGACGTCGAGCCGGTGACGAGCGCGACCGGCCGATGCAGGCGCGACGCGCGCGGCTCGGCGAGGGTTTCGGTTTCAGGTTCCGTTTCGGAAATCGGGGCAGATATCGGCGGGAGCGGCGCATCCATATCGGGGAACCCTGTCAGTGGCGTTCCCGCATCATAAGCGCGACGACGCCCCATGACACGAACGTGACGGCGATCACCATCGGGATTGCATCGGTCAGGCCGAAGCGGTCGGCCGTCAGGCGCCAGATCCGTTCGATGCCGAGCCGGAGCAGCATGAGCGCATTGCCGGCCGGAACGGGGGCCGTCGCCTGCTGTCGCGCCCTGTGTTGCGTGCTGGCCGCCGAAGCGGTCACCGCGTCGGCGCATGGCGTCCCCGCCGCACGACCCGAAGACGGATTCCCGGGGCAGGCCGCTTCCTGCCTCGCGGCCGCGGCCCGCACCGTCATATGAAGGGAAGGAGAAGCGGCCCGCGTCACACGGGCCGCTTGCGGCCGCTACTTGCCGGCCAACGCCAGCGACGGTGCGAGCGCACTGTTCGGATCCTGCCCGTTCCACGTGCCGACCCATGCGTCATTCGGCGTCGCCCCCATCACGAAGTCGAGCGTGCCGCCGGCTTTCATCTCGTCGTACGTGATGTACGGCCGATGCAGCGGCGTGCCGTTCAGGCTGACCGACTGGACGTAGCGATTGACCGATGACGGCGCGCCGCCGCCGGCCGTATGCGCGGTCACCTTGAAGCGCCGGGTCGCGCCGAACTTCAGTGCCTTTCCGTCCCCGCCTCCCGATGCGACCGGCATGTCGACCGTCGCTTCCTCGAACAGCGGCGTGCCGAGATAGAACACGCCGCCCACCGGATTCAGCGAATAGATGCCGAGCGCGGACAGCACGTACCACGCGGACAGCTGCCCGCAATCGTCGTTGCCGGGAATCGCCGCATCGCGCACGCGGCGCGGATCGGCCAGCGCGGCCTGCAGGCTGTCGCCGCTCAGCAGCGCGCGATCGCCGGCCGTCAGCGTCAGCGAGTACATGTCGTCCATCACCGTGCGCACGCGGTCCTGCGTCTTCGACGGCATGCCCGCGACGTCGTACAGGTACGGCAGGTGGTTCGCCGGCTCGTTCCCCGCGAAGAACTGGCCGCTGCGGCCGGTCAGATCCGGAAAGCCCTGGTTGTTGAGGAAGGTCAGCGGATTGGCCGGATCGAACGTGCGGTCGAGCTGCGCGATGAACTGGCTTTTCCCGCCGAGCAACGCAACGAGGCCGGGGAAGTCGTGGAAGATGTTCCACGTATCGACCCACGAATTCGATTCGGAGAAGTCCGTCTTCTCCGCCGCCGCCGGGTCGAAGCCCGCCACCCAGTTGCCTTGCGAATCCTTCGGCTGCGCAAACTTCCAGCCGTTGTTCGACACCGGATTGAACACGTTCCGGTAGTTCTGGCTGCGCTGCAGATAGGGCCGGTAGTCGGCCGTGCGCTTGCCCGCCGCCTTGCCGACCGCGGCCGTCGCCCAGTCGTCGAACGCGTAGTCCTGCGTCGTCGACACCGATGCGTTGTCGCCCGCGTACACGTAGCCGCGCTGGCGATACTGGTCGAAACCGTGTGCGCTCGCGCTCTGCGTGGTCGTCAACGCGGTCCAGATGTCGTCGATGCCCGCGCTCGTCAAGTGCTTCAGGTACGCATCGGCGATCAGCGGGATCGACGGGTGGCCGGCCATCGTGAAGGTTTCCGTTTGCGCGAGCGGCCACACCGGCAGCTCGCCCTTGCCGTTCTGCCTGAACTGCGTGAGCAGCGACTTCACCCAGCCGTCGACACGCTCGGGCTGCACCAGCGTCATCAACGGCGACTCGGCGCGAAAGGTATCCCACAGCGAGAACGTCGACGAATAGTCGAAGCCCGGATCCGCATGCTTGCTCGTGGTCGGCGGCGACGTCGTGCCGTCGTTGGTCGAATCGGTGCCGACGTAGCTGCCGTCCGCATTGTTGTAGACGGTCGGCGCGAGCATCGTGCGGTACAGCGACGTGTAGAACATCGTCCGCTGGTCGGCGCTGCCGCCCTTGATCCGGATCCGGTCGAGCGCGGCGCTCCACACGCGCTCGGCCGCACCGCGCACCTGGTCGAACGACTTCGCGCCGACTTCCGACGCGAGATTGGCCTGCGCATCCGCGATGCTCGATGGCGAGATGCCGACCTTCACCGTGACCGCGCCGCCGCCGTCGTTGCCGTCGGCGAACGTCAGGTAAGCCTTGAAGCCGTCCGCGCTGAACGCGACGTGCTTCGTATCGAACGGCTTCGAGAAACGCGCAACGAAATACGTCGGCTTGTTGTTCGCCCAGTTGTTCGTGAACTGCCAGCCGGCGATCGTCTGCGCATCGATGACCTGGATCCTGCCGCTGGCGGTCGAGCCGCCGATCGGGTTGTCGATGCTGACGATCATGCTGCGCTTCTGCGTCGCCGCGCTCGGGAAGTACGTGTAGCGGTGCACGCCCGCATGCGAAGTCGCCGTCATCTCCGCGAGGATCTTCGCGCCCTGCACGTTCCACGGCGTGTTGCCGCTGCCGACCGGCGCCATCTTCACGCGGTAGTAACCGGGGCTCGCGGTTTCGTCGTCGTGGCTGAACGATGCGTTGTACGTGATCGACGAATCGGCGGCGACCTTCGCCAGCGTCGCGGTGTCGACCGGCGCCAGCGTCGGCAGGAACCGCACTTCGCCGCCCGAGCCGATGCCGGTGCCCGACAGGTGCGTATGCGTGAAGCCGGTGATGAACGGATCGTCGTACTGGTAGCCCGACGTGCGATCCCAGTTCCACGGCAGCGTGTGTGCGCCGCCGGTCGTGTCCGGCCCGAGCTGCACCATTCCGAACGGCACGGTCGCGCCCGGGTACACGTGGCCGTGGCCGCGCACGCCGCTGCTCCAGTCCGCGTTGATGTCGAGATTCGCGGTGCCGATCATCGGGTCGACGCTGCGCAGCACCGACCGTTTATCCGCGCCGCCGTGCTCGTTCCGATCGCCCTGGTCGTTCGGGTTGCTCTGGTTGCTCTGGTTGCCTTGATCGTTCTGGTTGCCCTGCGCGTTCGACATCTGCGCGAGCACGCTCGCATCCGTCGAACCCTGATCGCCCCCGCACCCCGACAGCACGGCAAGGCACCCGATACCCACCACATGACGTAGCTTCATCCGTTCGTCCCTCCCTCTCTCTGCGTCGATCCTGTTGGCAAGAACCGCTCGTCGCTCTCCCCGCCCGTTACGGCGCGCTGGCCGCCTGCGGGAACGACGGCAGCGCGGATGCGTCGGTGCCCCACGTCGCGGCGCTCGCGTCGGCCGTCATCGCATACGTCAGCTTCCCGCCCTTCGCGATCTGCTCGAACGGCAGCCACGCGGTCGAGTAAGGTGCGCCGTTCAGCTTCAGCGACTTCACATAGAACGACGCGCCGTCGCCCGAGCCGGCACCCGGCGCGACGATGTGCAGCAGACGGTAGCTGCCGTCCTTCTGCCCGACGCGCACCGTGATCCTCTCGAACTGCGGGCTCGACAGCGCGACGCCGCTCACGCCCGGCACGACCGGATAGAGGCCGAGCGCGGCCCATACGTACCAGCCCGAAATCGCGCCGAGATCGTCGTTGCCCGGCAGCCCGGCCGCGCCGGCGCCGAACGCGTTCGCGAGCGATGCGTGCAGCACGCGCTGCGTATGCGACGGCGCACCGGCCCATGCGTAGACCCACGGCACGGCCATCGTCACTTCGTTGCCGACGTAGAAATACGGCTGCACGGTGCCGATGTTCAGGTGCGTGAAGAACGTGTCGAGCCGCTTGACGACCGGTGCGGCACCACCGGCCTGTGCGACCACGCCGGCGAGGTCGTGCGGCACGTACCACGTGTATTGCTCGGAATTGCCTTCCATGAAGCCCGTGCCGTCGGTGACCCATGCACCGGCCGACGTCTTCGGCTGGATCGCGCCCTGGTCGAACAGGTTTCTCCAGTTGCCGCTCGACTTCAGCAGCGTGCCGGCCGTCGCCGACTCGCCGAGCGCCGTCGCGAAGCGCGATACCGCGAAATCGCGCACCGCATATTCGAGCGTGTTCGATGCGCTCTGGTTGTCGCCCGAGCCCGACGACGGCACGTAGCCGAGCCGGTCGTAGTCCGCGCGGCTGCCCATCACCGGCGTGCCGGCGCACGCGGCGCCCGGCGCCGTGCTGTTCTTCATGATCGACAGCGCGGCCTGCGTGTCGAAGTTCGTCGCGCCGAACGCATGCGCGTTCGCGACGATGATCGAGCCCGCATCGCCCGGCATCACGGCCGTCTCGGTATTGAAGTACGCCCAGCGCGGGAATGCGCCGCACGCCTTCGCATCGAGCACGAGCGACTGCACGATGTCGCTGGTCCGCACCGGGTCGAGCAGCGCCTGCAACTGGATGAACGAGCGGTCGATGTCCCAGCCCGAGAAGTTCGCGTACATCGTGCGGCCTTTCTCGACCCGACGCGTCGGCGCGGCCGATGCGCCGTTCGACGCGTAGAAATCCGGATACTGGCCGTTCACGTCGTTGAACACGTTCGGGTGCAGCGACGCGTGATACAGCGCGGTGTAGAACTTCGTCTTGTCGGCGTCGCTGCCGCCCGCGACCTGGATCGCGTTCAGGCGCGCGTTCCACGCGGCGCTCGCCGCGCTGCGCACCTTGTCGAAACGCCAGTTGCGGTTGCCTTGCGCATCCGATTCCGGATTTTCCGCGCGCAGGTTCGCCTTCGCATTCGCTTCGCTGACGAACGAGATGCCGAGCTTCATCATCACGTCGGGATGCTTGCGGTCGACATTGAACGTCAACGTCACCGGGCTGTTGTTCGACAGCGCCGGCTTCGCCGCGAACGGCTGGCTGAATTCCGCGTAGTAGTACACGGGCACCGTATGCCCGGCCCAGCAGAATCCGCCGCCCGCGATCGTGCCGGACAACGCGCGGTCGCCGACCTGGCCGATCGTGTCGCGCGTCGTGCCTTGCGCGCGGTTGTTCAGCACGGTCGGATCGATCGCGATCGTCGCCTGCTGGCCCTGCGCGAGTGCCGGATACGTGAAGCGCGCGAAGCCGGTGCGCACCGTCGTCGTCAGCTCGGCCTTGATGCCATTGCCGAGCGTGACGCCGTAATAGCCGGCCTGCGCGGTTTCGTTCGCGTGACTGAAGCTGGCCGGCGTGCCGGCATCACCGGGCGCGAGCTGCGGCATCACGTTCAGGTAGCCGCCGTTCGCCCAGCAGCCGGTACCGCTCAGGTGCAGGATGCTGAATGCGTTGATCGACGTGTCGCCGTACCAGTAGCCACCGGAGAAGCCGGAGCCGTCGCCTTTGCTGCTGTCGTACTGCGCAGTCGGCGTCATCGGGCTCCACTGCATCATCCCGAACGGGACCGTCGGCCCCGGGAACGTGCCGCCGCCGAGACCCGAGCCCACCGGGTCGGCCGGCTGGTCGGTCGCGTAGTCGGTGCCGATCAGCGGATTGACGTACTGCGCGACGCGGATGTCGGCGTTTTTCCTCGCCGCTTCGTTGCTGTTGTCGTCTTCGTTGCCATTGCCGCCGCTGTCGTTTTCACTGGCCTGCGACGGCACGGACGCCGACCTGTTTGCAGCGACCGCCGACGGCGAATCGCCATCGCCGCCGCATGAAGCCAAGACAACGCATAGCGCCAGCAGCGCCGTTCCCAACCCCCAGTTCCTCGACATCGCCTGTCTCCGTATCGTTCTTGAATCCGATATTGATTCGAACTACTGAGCTTTCAATCAGGATGCTTTTTGATGAGTTCCACTTTCCTGGCCGATCGGTCGAAAATCCCGGGTTCGTGTATTTATTTCCGCATTCCGGCACCCGGAAAAAGACGCGCCGATATGTCGAAATACCGGCGCCCAGGAACGGACAACGGGCACAAGCGTGCCCAAATAAACGTGTTTTCTCTACCCCGTGTTTTTACGAATTTTTATTTCGTTTATCTAAACAAGAGGTTATTGATTCGATTTTTATGTGGAATGGGGTATTGAATGCACGATTGGCGATCAAGGCTGCTTCGGCAGATCGACGTAGTCCTCGAGTTCGCCCGCGATATAAAGCCGCTTGCCGATTCGCGGGTATTCGCAGACGTCGTGTTCGAGCCGCTGCCCGCCGACGAGCAGCTCGAGCGGCGCATCGCCGGTGTTCTGCACCGTATGCGCTTCGCCGCCGCGCGGAAAGCCCAGAAAATCGCCGGGCCCGATTTCATCCGTGCGCTCGCCGATCGTGACCGCGCCCGTACCGGACAGCACGTACACGAACTCTTCTTCGTACAGGTGGCGGTGATACTCGGCCGATTCGTGACCGGGCATCAGCGTGAGCAGGTGAACACCGAATTGCGTCAGGCCGGTCAGGTCGCTGAGTTGCCGCTTGAGACGAACGGCATTGGGATTCAGCGAATGCACCGCGCGCGTCGGTTCCATCTTCGCGATATCGGCGGCCTTCAGCAGTTCCCGGGGAAAGGGAGTCGACATGGGGATCTCGCAAGCGTGAATGCTTCGGTTGAACGCCGCGCCAGCATGGCGCGCGCAGCGGCCATTGTCCGACATTTTCACGCTTGCAGATGTGTCGCGAACCCCGCCATCGCGCGCGGCTAGCGCGCGAATTTCTCCTGCGTCGCGCTGCCGTACACGGCGTAAAGCAAGCCCGCCAGCATCGCGAGAATCAGGCCGATGCTGATCGCGACGCGATAGACGCTGGTGATCTCGACGTAATGCTGCGGGTCCGGCACGCCGATCTGAAGATAGATCCACCCGACCAGCGGCACGAGCGCATAGAGACTCGGCAGCGCCATCACGCAGAGCACGGCGAACAGGCTCCACTCCTTGACGAGCGCATGACGCTCACGCATCACGCCCCAGAGCAGCAGCACCGCGACGAACAGTTCGAACGCACCGTTCATCTGGAACGGCGTCCCGCCGGACGACGTGATCGCCGCCGGGCCGCCGCTCAGCGCACGTGGACGCCGCGCAGCTCCGTCAGCAAAGCCACCAGACGATCGATGTGCGCGTCTTCGGTACGCCACGACGACACGCTGATCCGGAACGCCGGCCGCCCTTGCCACACCGTCGCACCGAACCACACGTCGCCCGACGCCTGCGCGGCCGCGAGGATCGCAGCCGTTTCGTCGTCGGTGCCGGCGCGCACGAGCACCTGGTTCAGCACGACGCGATTCAGCACGTCGTAGCCGGCGGCACGCAGGCCGTCCGCGACCCGCGCCGCCTGTGCGCAATGCCGCTCGACCATCGTGGCCACGCCGGCGCGGCCGAGCGAGCGCAGCGCGGCCCACACGGGAATGCCGCGCGCACGCCGCGAGAATTCGAGGTTCAGGTTCTTCTGCGCGTCCTGCGCGCCGCTCAGGTACACGGCGTCGCTGTTCATCGCGGTCGCGAGCGCGGCCGCGTCGCGGCAGATCACCATCGCGCCGTCGTACGGCGTGTTGAGCCACTTGTGGCCGTCGGTGGTCCAGCTGTCCGCGCCGTCGATGCCGTCCGTCAGCGCGCGCTTCGACGATGCGCGGGCCCACAGGCCGAACGCGCCGTCGACGTGCACCCACGCACCGGCCGCCTTCGCGGGCGGAATCAGCGCTGCGAACGGATCGAACTCGCCGGTGTTCACTTCGCCGGCCTGCACGCAGAGGATCGTCATGTCGTCGAGGGGCGGCAACTGCGCCGGGTCGATCCGGCCGTGCACGTCGACCGGCGCGACGATGAGGCGCTTCATCCCGAAACCGAGCACGCGCAGCGCCTTCTTCACCGTGATGTGCGCCAGCTCGGAGATCACGACCTTCACTTCGGGCGCGCCGATCAGGCCATCGGCATCGATGTCCCAGCCCTTGCGCGCGAGCAACGCGCGCCGCGCAGCCACCAGCGCGACGAGCGTGCAGGCCGTCGCGCTCGTGCCGAAACCGACCGCGCTGCCTTCGGGCAACCCGAGCGCGTCGACGATCCAGCGCGCGGCCTGGCGCTCGATCGTCGCGGCGACCGGCGAATTCGCATACGACGACGCGCACTGGTCCCACGCGAGCATCAGCCGCTCGGCCGCCGCCGCGGCCGGCAGCGCGGCGCCGATCACGAAGCCGAAGTAGTTCGGTCCGTTCGACGCGACGGTCGCGGGCGTGCCGCGCTCGTCGAGCAGGCGCAGCACGTCGTCGGCCGGTCGGCCCGTATCGGGCAGCGGCTCGTCGAACGCCGCCAGGCCGGCCAATGCGGCCGCGTCGGGAAACGCGCGCCGCTCGTTCGTCGCGGCCAGATACGCGTGCGCGCGCCGGTCGGCGTCGGCCAGCAATGCGAGTTCGTCCATGTCGGTTGCCTCGGTGGGAATCAGAGTTGCAAAAGATCGCGGCCGAGCTGCTGCAGCGCGCCGTCGATCCGCTTGTAGTACGTGAACTTGCCGACGCGGGTCGCCTGCACGAGCCCGGCATCCGCGAGGATGCGCATGTGGCGCGTGGTCGTGGCCGGTGCGATGCCGAGCTTCTCGGTGATGTACGTGCAGCACACGCCGAGTTCGTCGAAATCGCCGTGCGGCTGCGGCGGGAAATGCTTGCGTGGCTGCTTGAGCCAGCGCATCACGGCCAGGCGGCTTTCGTTGGCCAGTGCGCTGATGCGGGTGACGTCGTCCATGAGAGTGCGGAGCGCGATTAACGTTTCGAATATTAGCTAAATGACGAAATGTATGCAATCGAGTCGAGGGGCGACTTGAGCTGACGCTGTGGTGTGGCCGGTCGCCGTTTCGGCACCGGATTCGATCGCGGCAAGCGCGCCGCAGCAACGCTTTGCACGCAGCGCCGGGAACGCGCTTCAGCTCGCCGTCGAGCTGAACGGCCATTCCGCGTAGACGTCTGGCCCGAAACGCATTGCGATGCCGTCATTGCGCGGCGGGATTGTCCGGATGCGGATGCGTGCCGTGTGCGGCGGGATACGCGGGTGACGCGCGCACCACGCGCCGCGTACGGTCGAGCGAGCGGCTACGCAACGAACTGCCGGTTGGCGCGACTCATCCGCCAATGCTGGGGATGCCAGGGGCGCGCGTAAGCGTTACCGTGAAATGAAGGCGCGGTCTGTCAACGAAAGCGGCCCGCTTCCTTGTTCGAGAGGGAGGGTTCGCTCGCTCAATCCCACGGGTTCACGATAGCAACGCCGGTTTCGACAAAATCGGCGACATTGCGCGTCACGACGGTCATGCCATGCACGAGCGCCGTCGCGGCAATGAGTGCGTCACGCTCGGACCGCCGATCCGGTACATGGAGTCGTGCGCATCGTTGCGCGACCGCCGTATCAACCGGCAGTACGCGACCCGCGAACTCCGGCAGGACATGCCCGTCAAGCCATGCCCGCAGAAGCGCGCCTTGGGCCGTGTCCCGGCGTTCGATTTGCAAGACACCTGTCTCCAGCTCCATGATCGTGATCGCCGAGACAAAAAGCGTGGGTGCGTCGACGGTTGAACTCCAGGCCGCCAGGCCTTTGTCCGCCTTGCCGGTTCACACCTTCCGGAGTTCCGAAACGACGTTGGTATCGAGGACGAACATCATCAAAAATCAACCGGTTTGATACCGATGTCCACGCGCGGAGGGGCAAACTCGACGTCCTCGACACCGGGCATGGCCAACGCGTCGGCAATGTTGCGCCGTTGCTGCGTGAGACGCTGGTATTCCTCGAAACTCAGCAGCACATGGGCAGGCCTGCCACGATCCGTAATGAACACCGGGCCATCCTTCGCTGCCTTCTTCGCTTTGGTCACATCCTGGTTGAGTTCGCGACTCGAGAGCGTTGTGATGGTCATCATGGACTCCTCAAACCAATCAATGTAGGTATGTTGCTACAACAAATGAGATTGCGCGGCTTTGCCTGCCCCGGTTGATCCGGCCCCGTGTGCGTCGTCTTCATCGATACCTCGTGCGCCTGCGCACGAACTCCGTTTCCGGCGGCAAAGTCCTCTGGCGGGAAGCAGCGATACGCACCGCAACGAATCGCATCCGTTCGATCACGCGCACCCGATTCCGAGGTCAACCCATGCCGAGTTTCGCCGTTGCCGAAACGAACACGCCACAATGGCCACCCGATGGGCATCGAGTTGGCGTTGTCACGTCGAATTCGACGCAGTTGCATCCATATACGTTCACGCCGCGAGCGCCTGCGCCAACCTGTCGATCAGCGCCCGCACACGCCGCGGCTGCACGGCGTTGCCCGGATAGACGATCTGCAAATCGACGTCGCCCGGCGAGAACGCGCGCAGGACTTCGACGAGCGCGCCGGACGCCAGATCCTGTTCGACGTCGACCAGTGACTTCAGCGCGACGCCGTGCCCCGCGACGCACCACGCGCGCACGAGGGCGCCATCATTGGCCATCCGCCGGCCGCGCACCGTCACGCGCCGGGGTTCGCCATCGATGCTGAACGGCCATTCGGCATACAGGTCCTGCCCGAAGCGCATCACGATGCAGTCGTGCGCGGCGAGATCGTCCGGATGCCGCGGCGTGCCGTGCACGGCGAGATATGCGGGCGACGCGCACACCGCGCGCCGCGCCCGGCCGAGCGAACGGCTGCGCAGCGAACTGTCGGCGAGCACCCCGCGACGGATCGCGAAATCCAGCCCCTGCCCGACGACATCGACGTAACCGTCGCCGAGATGCAGGTCGACCGTGACGCCCGGATGCTCGGCGAGGAACGCGTCGACGACGGGCACCACGCGCTCGCGGCCGAGATCGGCCGGCGCGCTCAGGCGCACGGGGCCCGACAGCGTCTGCACGCCGAGCCGCACGCGGCTTTCGAGTTCGTCCGCTTCGGCCAGCAGGCGCCGCGCACCGTCGACGAGCGTGCGGCCTTCGTCGGTCAGGCTGATCGCGCGTGTCGTGCGCGTGAGCAGCGCCGCGCCGTAGTGGCGCTCGAGCGCGGTCAGCCGCTCGGACACGGTGGCCGGCGACAGCCCGAACTCACGGCCCGCCGCGGCCAGTCCGCCCTTCTCCACGATGCGCAGGAACAGCGCGAGATTGTCGAGCAGCATTATTCGCCTCCTCCGAACGATATTTTCGAAGTCTGCCCAATTATCCGAAATATCCGCAAGCGATACAGTGTGCCGACGCCTGGCCTCGCGCCCCCCCCTTCGACACTTCGATCACCCAAAGGAAACCCGCCATGGAATACCGCACCCTCGGCCGCTCCGGCCTCCAGGTTCCCGCCCTGAGCTTCGGCGCCGGCACGTTCGGCGGCACCGGCCCGCTGTTCAGCGCATGGGGCAACACGGGCGTCGACGAAGCGCGCCGCCTGATCGACATCTGCCTCGAAGCCGGCGTGAACCTGTTCGACACGGCCGACGTATATTCGGACGGCGAATCCGAGCGCGTGCTCGGCGCCGCAATCAAGGGACGCCGCGACCAGGTGCTGATCTCGACGAAGACGGGCCTGCCGACCGGCAACGGCCCGAACGACGCGGGCACGTCGCGCGCGCGGCTGGTACGCGCCGTCGACCACGCGCTGCGCCGCCTGGACACCGACTACATCGACCTGCTGCAACTCCACGCATTCGATGCGGGCACGCCGGTCGAGGAAGTGATGTCGACGCTCGACGATCTCGTGCGCGCGGGCAAGCTGCGCTACATCGGCGTGTCGAACTTCGCGGGATGGCAGATCATGAAATCGCTGGCGGTGGCCGATCGGCACGGCTGGTCGCGTTACGTGGCGAACCAGGTCTACTACTCGCTCGTCGGCCGCGACTACGAGTGGGACCTGATGCCGCTCGGCGCCGACCAGGGGCTCGGCGCGCTCGTCTGGAGCCCGCTCGGCTGGGGCCGGCTCACCGGCAAGATCCGGCGCAACGCGCCGCTGCCCGAAGGCAGCCGCCTGCATGAAACGGCCAGCTACGGGCCGCCGGTCGACGACGCACGCCTGTACGACGTGGTCGATGCGCTCGACGCGATCGCCGAGGAAACCGGCAAGACCGTGCCGCAGATCGCGCTGAACTGGCTGCTGCAGCGCCCGACCGTGTCGTCGGTGATCATCGGCGCGCGCAACGAGGAACAGCTGCGGCAGAACCTCGGCGGGGTCGGCTGGGCACTGACCGATGCGCAGGTCGCGAAGCTCGACGCGGCAAGCGCGGTGGAAGCGCCGTATCCGTACTTCCCGTATCGCCGCCAGCAGGCGTTCGCGCGACTCAATCCGCCGCTGCGCGGGTAAGGGTGACGGCCTGCGGTGCGAACGCCGAGGCATCGTGACGACGTCGACACACGGTTCCTGGAGGCCCTGTCAAAGAGACTCCAGAACCGCGCTGCCTCTACAGAATGGCGGTTGGCTCTCACATTGACATATCGGTAATTCTCGATATACTCACCGCCCATGGAATTGCTCGAAATCTTCAAAGCCCTCTCGAACCGGACACGCCTTGAAATCCTGCAGGGTTTGAAGGATCCCGTGAAGAACTTCCCTCCGCAGGACGAAGGGGATGTTCTGACGGTGGGCGTCTGCGTCAGCAGTATCCAGGAAGGGGTCGGGCTGTCGCAGTCAACGGTGTCCGACTATCTCGCCACGCTGCAACGAGCGGGCCTGGTCGAAGTCAGGCGCATCGGCCAGTGGACCTACTACAAGCGGAACGAAGCCGCCATCAGTGCTCTGGCCAAGAGCATCGGGAAGGACCTGTAATTTTTTGCCCCATGATATCGATAATTCCCGATATCCCTTTTTACCGAAACGAGGATATGCAATGAAAGCGCTATTGCTCAAGTCATTTGGCGGCCCGGAATCATTCGAACTGGGCGACGTTCCCAGGCCGGTGCCGCACACGGGACAACTCCTGGTCCGGGTACATGCGACCTCCATCAATCCACTGGATTACCAGGTCCGACGGGGCGACTATCCGGACCTGGTGCCACTTCCGGCCATTACCGGACACGACGTCTCCGGCGTGGTCGAAGCAGTCGGCCCGGGGGTGACGGCCTTCTCTCCGGGAGACGAAGTCTGGTACACCCCGCAAATCTTCGACGGGCCGGGAAGTTATGCCGAATACCACATGGCTGCCGAACGCATCGTCGGGAAGAAGCCGCCGTCGCTGAGCCATCTTGAGGCGGCAAGCCTGACCCTGGTTGGCGGGACGGCGTGGGAAGCCCTGGTCGTGCGTGCGGCGCTACGCGTGGGGGAAAGCATTCTGGTACACGGCGGCGCGGGTGGCGTCGGCCATGTGGCGATCCAGCTCGCCAAGGCGATCGGCGCAAGGGTGTTCACGACCGTGCGCGAAGCAAACGTCGAGTTCGCCCGAAGCCTGGGCGCCGACGTAGTCATCGACTATGAAAAGGACGATTACGTCGACGCCGTCATGCGGGAAACGGGTGGCCGCGGCGTCGATGTCGTGTTCGACACCATCGGCGGCAACACCTTGTCACGCAGCCCCGACGCGCTCGCCCAGCTCGGCCGCGTCGTCACGATCGTGGACATTGCCCAGCCGCAAAACCTCATTCAGGCCTGGGGCAAGAACGCGAGTTATCACTTCGTGTTCACGAGACAAAACCGCGGCAAGCTGGATGAGTTGAGCGCATTGATTGCACGCGGCCAACTGCGGCCACACGTTGGCGCCGTCTATTCCCTTGCCGACATTCCACTCGCCCATGCCCGGCTGGAAAGTCCCAACAACGGTGTTCGGGGAAAAATCGCGATTGCGGTGGAGCCGTCGGTTCATCCCGAACGTGTTCCCGGTTCTCGAGGGGTGTGATCTTTTCTCGCAGGTTGACCGTAGTGAACTGCGCGTGATTCGTAGTGAGCCGCGCAGGAAAGCACTCACGGCATCGAGGCTGTGCGCCGAGGGCTTTCCACGCCGTCGAAGTGCTCGCGCCCGAAATAGCTGCCCTTCAGCACGAACGGCGCATCGGGCTGCGGCCCCGCGAAGCCGCCGCGATCGCGGAACGGATGCACGAGCGAGATGAACAGCGTCCCGCCCGGCTTCAGCACGCGGCGCGCCTCGTTCAACGCGCGCTGCATGTCGTCGAGATCCATCAGCACGTTGTACGCCATCACGAGATCGAAGCTGCCCGCGTCGAACGGCAGCGACGCCGCGTCGGCCAGCTCGTAGCGATGCGCGGAATCCGCGTGACGCGCGGCGTCGAGCATCGCGGGCACCACGTCGCTCGCGGTCACGTCGTAGCCGAGCGCCTTCAGCTCGCGGCTCACGCGGCCTTCGCCGCAGCCGATCTCCAGCGCGCGGCCGGTATTGCGGCCGGTATTGCGGCCGATATACGCCGCGAGCCCCGCACGGTATTTCCAGAACGCATCGTGCCCCGGCTTGCCGGCCCAGCCGATCCATTGGTCGGCGACCTGCGTCCAGTGCTCGGTGATGGCTTTCGTGTCGGTCATGTGCGCTCCCGCCCGGTGTTCGTCGTCGGCTCAGGATGCGCATGGTAATGCCGAAGCGGCGGAATGCGTGAGCGGGTTGAGCGGGTTGCGCCGCGTCGCCGGTTTCCGTTTCCCGCGGCGACGTTCTACAGTGACATAAAACAATCCGCGCCGCCGCGCGTCGTTCCCGCTGGACGATGCGCACCCGATTCCGAGGACATTCCATGCCGAGCATCCTGGCCGCGCCCGCCAATCTCCCCCCGAGCCCCGTCGCGGCGGAAACGCGCATGGTGCACGACATCGCGACGCTGAAGCCGTCCGACTACCGTTCGGCGGACGGCGCGTCGTGGGTCATCGCCACCATCACGCCGGCCGCGGACAGCGGCACGAACGTGACCGGCACGACGTACTTCGACACCGCGAAAGGCCAGACCGTCGCGGTGCCCGACGCGCGACGCCGCTATGCGAATCGCGGCACGTGGCAGGTCGTCGCGAGTTCGAGCCCCTCGGTGCCCGCCACCGGCCGCTACGACTGGCTGACGCTCGCCTGGCTGCCGATCGACCGGCGGCCGCTGCCGCAAACGCCCGAGCACCTGTATTCGCCGTTCATTCGCGGCGGCACGATCGTGTATCGATGGAATCCTGCGGCGGAAGGCGGCGAGCAGTTCGGCAACGTGCGGATGATCTTTCCGGAATGGACGCAGCAGGTGGCCGATGCGTTGCGGTCTGCGCCTGCAGCGTCGCCGGACGGCGCCAGCGCGTCGGCCGCGCCGCCGGCGCTCGATCGCCTGAAAGCGGACACGAATCCGATGACCGCCGTGCTCGACTTCGGCGATGCACTGCGCGACGAACCGGTCGAGCGGATCGTCGCTCGGCTGCCGGCGCTGCTACGGGCGAAGGATCTGCACGAACTGTCGGCGATCGTGTTCCTGTGCCTGTCCGGATCGCGCGCGGAAGACCGGCCGCGCTTCGCTGAAGCGATCAACGGCTCGATCGCGGCGACCGACGACAGCGCGCGCCTGCTCGCGATTGCGTATGGCGCATTCGCGGCCGGCCGGGCGCGGCCCTATCCGTTCAACGATGCGGGGCAGACAGCGCGGATCGACGACGTGTTCGGCGCGTTGAAGCGGCGGACGGCGGCGCTCCACGTGCCGGTTGCGGAAGGGTCGCCGTGGTACGAGTTCTTTACCGCGTATCGGCTCGGCGGAGCAGCATCGGGCAAGAGCCAGCGATGACCCACACCTGGCCGGCGCCGCCACGGCGGATACCGGCCTCCATCTTCTGCGCGGAACCGGTCGCCCCGGTGAACCGCACACCGTCATCGCGCGCCACGCACGCGGCGCATGTTTTTCATCGGCGCCAAAGGCCGCGACGAATCCATATCGAACGGGCTTTTCGACAATTCGGCTATTCGACCTTTTGAATCGAATCGTCCCGTGCTAGATTTCCGCCCGGCCACAGAGCCATCTCAAATAACCCGAACTAAAAAAGACCAAATCATGAAATCTGTATTCCGTCATGCCGCTCTGGCACTGGTGACGATCGGCTTCCTGTCGGGCTGCGCGAGCAGCGTGACACGCGACGCCAGCGATCAGGCGGGGGCCATCGCCACTGCATCGGCGCCCAAATTCGGCACGAAGCCCGTGATCGTGCAAGTCACGCTCGACAACGCCGCCCAGGAAGCGCTGAAAGACAATCTGAAATTCAGCCCCGAGAACCTGAAGGGGAAAATCGAAAGCGCACTGGCCGCACGCAAGCTGCTGGCAACGGCTGGTTCGACCGATGCGATGCACCTGAACGTCGAAGTCAACGGCATTCGCGTGCGCTCGAGCTTCTCGGCAGTGATGTTCGGCTTCATGGCGGGCAACGATCACGTCGACGGCACCGTGACGCTCGTCGACGCCGACAATCATCAGATCGACCGCTTCAAGGTGTCGGCTTCGTACGCGCTCGGCGGCATCGCCGGCGGCATGGACGATACGCGCATGAACTGGCTGTACGAGAAGTTCACCGAGAAGACGCTGGCGACGCTCGAACCGGCGGCTGACGCTCAGCAGGCAAACGCCACGCAGACGAAGACGCAGTAATGCCCGACGCCCGGCCGGCCACGGATGCGCGGCCCGTCGGGCGGCAGCGGTCGCGCTCAGCCGCCGGCGACGATAAAAAAGCAGCCGCCCGGAGGGAGCGGCCGTCAAGGAGAGATCCCTGTACGGGATGCCGGCGGACACCACTCCGGACCGGCGAGCGTATTGTTGACGAACGCTCTTCCGCTGACCATCAGACCAGTCTGATTCACAGCCTGCCCGCATGAAAATCACGGAGTCCTGAGCCAGCCTGCCCCGTCGAATCCGCAACACGCCGTTACGTTCGCGACGGGAACCCGCATCCCAGGCAGCCGGTCGAAACGCAGCACGACCGTCGACAGGCCTCAGCGCCGCGACGGCCCATCCCGTCTCCAGCCCCGCTCGATCACGTCCCGCCCTTTCATGCTGAGCATTGGTCCTTTCTCGATCCGCGTCGTCGCGGTAGCCGCCGCCGCGCTGCTCGCGTGGCTCGTCGCCCGTTTCATCCAGCGCCGTCCACCGGACGGCCAGCACAAGACTGCATCGAGCCTGATCCTCGATACGCTGCTGCTCGGGTTAATCGCCGCGCGCCTCGGCTATGTCGCGCAATGGTGGTCAGAGTATTCGGCCGCGCCGCGCTCGATCATCTCGCTCGGCGACGGCGGCTTCGACTGGCGCATCGGCCTCGCGGCCGGGATCGTGTTCGCGGGCTGGCGCCTGCGCCGCCTGCCTGCGCTGCGTCGCCCGGTGACGGCCGGCATGCTCGCGGGCCTCGCCGCATGGGGCATCGCGCAAGGCACGCTCGCAACGTTGCAGCACGGCGCGCCGCCGCTTGCCGCGTTGCAGCTCGAAGCGCTCGACGCCACGCCGGTGCCCGCGCAACGCTTCGCGGGCAAGCCCGTCGTCGTGAATCTTTGGGCCACGTGGTGCCCGCCGTGCCAGCGCGAAATGCCGATCCTCGCGCAAGCGCAGCAGGATCATCCGGCGATGACGGTGCTGATGGTCAACCAGGGCGAAGACGCGCAGGCCGTGCGCGCGTTCCTCGAACAGAAGGGGCTGCGCTTCAATCACGTGCTGCTCGATCGCACGCTGCATGCGATGCAGGCCTACGGTTCGCGCGGGCTGCCGACGACGCTCTTCTTCGACGCGAAAGGCAACCTCGTCGAATCGCACATGGGCGAGATCACCGCCGCGCGGCTGAAGGATGCCGTGGCGGACCGCTTCGGCCAGTAACGCGCGTCGGCCGAAGCAGCACGGCATCGCTTCGTCACCCCGCCTGCCCACCCAGCATCTGCACGAACGCCGCCAGCCCAGTCAACATGATCTGCACACCCACGCACAGCAGCAGGAACGCGGACACCCGCATCGCCACTTTCGTCCCCTCGCTGCCGAGATAGCGCGCGAGCGTCGTCGCGCGGCTGTAGATCTGCCAGATCGCGAACGCGACGAGCGCCGCGACCGCAACCGACACCACGCCCGACGTCAGATAATCCGCTGCCGTCCGTGCACGGTTCGCATGCAGCGCAATGCCGGCCGCGATCGAGCCGGGGCCGATCGTCAGCGGCACCGTGAGCGGGAAGAATGCGCGCGCCATCAGCTTCGGCAGATCGTCGCCATGCGCGGCGCTGTCGCCGCCCGGCACGTCGGGGGCGTTGAGCATCGACCAGCCGGCCACGGCCACCGCGAAGCCCCCGCCGATCCGCAGCGCTTCCATCGAAATCCCGAAGAAATTCAGCACCGGTGCGCCGATGAAGAAGATCACGAGCAGCGTGAAGAACACGTTCGTCGCGAGCTGTTTCGACAACGTCGCGCGCTCGGCCTCCGTCAGCGATTGCGTGCGTTCGAGAAACACGAACGCCATGCCGATCGGATTGATGATGCCGATCAGGCCCGTGAAGCCAAACAGAATTTCAGAGATAAGGCGGTCGACCGGCATCGCGTTGCGTACTCCTCGGTAACGGGCAGCGAATAAAAAAACGGCCGGTCGACAGGACCGGCCGCTCAAACGGAGATATCTCCATGATCCGGCGCGCGGGGGGCACGCCGGGCCGCAGAACCCCTATTGTCGATGAAGCGGATCCGGCAGGAAATCAGTCGGGTCTGATTTTTCGGGGCGATGTGAAGCGCAGCGCGGTGCCCACATGCGAATGCTCAAGGCTCCCGTCGCATTTCAGACGCATGCTGAAGACAATACGGCAAAAAAAAACGGCGGCCAGTCGTCACGAGCGGCCGCCCAAGAGAGGAGAAACTTCCACGAATCGTCGCCGGAGCGTGGTGCGAACGGATCGCATGTCAGCGGCAGGGCAGCAGCAAGGCAGCGGCACCGACGTACCCAGGTGCGCAACGCCGAACGAATGCGCCGCGACGCGTCGTCCAGGCCGCTCAGTATCCGACCAGACGCGTATGGGTCGGCAGATCGACCGTGAGATCGGCGCCGCCGGCATCCGTCTTCGGCAACGGCGCAGCCGGGCGTGCCGTGTCGCGCGTCGCCGCGAGCCAGTGCGTGAATTCGGCTGCGGTCATGCCCACTGCTTCGGCCGCGCCGGGTGCCGGAACGGTCGCCGGGTCCGCAGGCCGACGCGTGTCATGCGGGTTCGACGACACGACGCGTGCCCTCTCACCCTCGGCCACGCGCGCCGCGCGATGCTGCTCGGGCGGGGTACCCTGCGCACTCCGGTTACGTGCAACAGTGCCCGCTCTCGATGCGGGAGTCGAACGCGCCGACACCGTATCCGACTTGCCGCGCGCCGCCTTCGCAGGCCGCGACGCCACCCGCGCCGGCTGTGTCGCCGTCGTATCGCCGTTGCGCGCATCCTGCGCGCCGGCCGGCACGCTTGCGGCGGAGGCGGCACCCGGTGAAGCGGCCGGCTTCGCATTCGATTCGAACGACGTATCGGCCGCAGCCGCATCCACCATCGCCGAGACCGCCGCCACCGGCGCGGCGATGATCGCCTCCGGCGCGATCGAGATGGCCGCTGCATACACGCTGCCGGGCGTCGCCCTGTGCTGACGCTCGTCGAACAGATGTGTCGCCACCACGCACGCCACGCCGAACATCGCTGTTGCGAGCAGCGTCATCTTCCAGCGGCGGCGCAACGGATGCGGCCGGACCCACGCGCGGTTGTCCGAACCGAAATCCGCGGCACGAACCGGATTGACGGCCCTGGGCGCCTCACGCGCCACATTGCATGGCAGCCGCCCGCGGTCGATCCGCTCACGGGAAAGACGGTGTTCCGTCTCGTCGAGCCGGTATTCGACGGCCCCGATCACGTGATGACCTTCGTCAGCGATCTCGACGTGGACGTGATCGCCGACCGGATGGACCACGCGCCCGACGACACCGTCGCGATGCTCGTCGACGAAAGCGGCCGCATCCTGCTGAGCGCGGATCGCACCAACGCGTCGACCGACGGTGCTGCGCTGATGCAACACGCGCTCGCCGGTGGTGACTGGCGGCTCGGCTTCGACCGGCTCACCGCGAACTACCGGGACGGCATCTTCACGGTCAGCGACCGGATCTCGGATACGGGCTTCGCGATCGTCTATGCGTACTCGTGGCGGATGATCGCGCACGCGATCTGGCCGGCGATGCTGCGCGAGTTCGGCACGACCGCGCTGATGCTCGCCGTGCTGTGGGCGCTCGTGATCACGTTCGACCTGAAACTGTTCGCACCGCTGTTCCGCCGCTCGCGCCGCGTGTTCGAAAGCGAGCAGATGAGCCGCGCGATCATCGCGACCGCACCGTTCGGCATCGGCCTGATTTCGCTCGGCTCGCGCCAGGTGCTGCTGCGCAACCGGATGATGGAGCTGTACGAGAAGGAGGCCGGCACGCCGCCGCTGCATGAACGCCTGCTCGCACGCTACCGGGAACGCCAGGACGGCGATGCCTTTCAGCTCGACGTCGAACTGCCGGTCACGCTGAAGGACGGCCGCACGCGCGACCTGCTCGTCAACTTCGTCCGCGCGCGCTACAAGGGTCGCGACACGCTGCTGTGCAGCTTCTCCGACATCACGACGCGCGCCGACGCCGAACGCGCGCTCGGCAGCGCGAACCGTGCGAAGTCGACCTTCCTCGCCACGATCACGCACGAGATCCGCACGCCGCTGAACGCGATGCTCGGCAACCTCGAACTGCTCGACAAGGCGCCCGACCCCAGCCGGCAGAAGCGTCGGCTGCATGCGGTCACATCAGCCGCACGGATGCTGCTCGACATGCTGAACAACGTACTCGACATGACGAAGATCGAGGCCGACCGGATGACGCTCGAAGCCACCAGCTTCCGCATCGACGAACTGATGCGCGACCTCGCCGACCTGTTCGAGCCGATGGCCGCCGCGAAGGGTGTCGCGTTGCGTGTGGAGATCGACCCGGCCGTCGCGCATGCGTATGTCGGCGATCCGATGCGCGTGCGGCAGATCGTCGTGAACCTGGTCAGCAATGCAATCAAGTTCACCGATCGCGGCACGGTCGCGCTGTCCGTGTCGGCATCGGCGGTCGATGCAACGCCCATGACGATCCGCGTCAGCGATTCCGGGATCGGGATGACGGCCGACCAGCTCGCGCACATCTTCGAACCGTTCGCGCAGGCCGACAAGTCGATCGCACGACGATTCGGCGGCACCGGCATCGGGCTCGCACTGAGCCACAAGCTCGTCGAATCGATGGGCGGCGACATTGCGGTCGACAGCGTGCCGGGTGTCGGCTCGACGTTCGTCGTCACGCTGCCGCTGCCGCTCGATCACCGGCCGGGCGCCGCGCGGGCCGACGCGGGGGCCGACGCGCAGAACGCCCGTGTGCTGTTCGTCGACGACAACCCGGTGAACCGTTCGTTGATCCACGACCAGCTCGACGTCCTAGGCTATCCGGCCGATGTCGCGTCGAGCGTTTCGGAAGCGCTCGACCTGGTCGATCGGCATGACTACGCGCTCGTGATGACCGACCTCAACATGCCGGGGCTCGACGGCTATGCGTTTGCGCGCGTGCTGCGCGAGCGAGGCCGCGCGCGGCCGATTCTCGCCGTGACCGCGCATGCCGAGCCGGATGAATTGCGTCTCGCGCGGGAAGCGGGGATCGACGAAATCGTCGCTAAGCCGACGTCGTTGAAGTCGCTTGAACTGGCGATCGTGAAGCACACCGGTCCGTCGCAGGCGTCGCATGCTCCGCCGCCGTCGCGCCGGCATGGGCCGCTGCCCGGGGATCTGCACAAGGTGCTCGCCGACACGGCACACCGGTCGAATGCGGCCATCTCGCGTGCGCTTCAGGACGGCGATCTGAAGGCCGCGCGCACGGAGATTCACAGCATGCGTGGGGCGTTCGCGATGATCGGCGAGCATGAGATTGCCGGGCTTTGCGCTTCGATGGAAACGCTTGCGCTGGCGGGAGACGCGGCGGCGTTCGCGCGTGAGTTCGAACGCTATCGGCGCGACGCGGAAGCAATGCTCGTGCGGCGTGCGGCCGGTGAATCAAAACCGTCGTCCGACACGTTTTCTGACATATCGGTGATGAAATGACGATGCGGTTCGTCAGCGCAACTGCCCTGGAATCGTTGAGCATCAAGCATGCAAGACATCGGCCGAATGGCCAATGTCGATAAAACCGTACAAGACCGATATCAGACGGCCGCCAATCTCAGTAGAGTGGTTGCACGTTTTCGTGTGGAAGGTTAGGTCATTTCGACATGCGAATCATGTAACGGAATGGCGATCGAAATCCGCTGCGTAAACGAGCGCGGCCCACAAGTGCTGATTCACCTGCGGGCCGCTGACCACAACCAACTCAAACCAGGAGTTGACCATGGCTGGCGCGAATCATAACGCACCGACGTACTTCCGCGATTGCTTTTTCTCCCCGCAATCGTCCTTTCGATCTGGCCGCCTCGTTCCGCATCTCAGGCTGACCGACATGGCGCCGCCTGTCATGTATCTGTGGACGAAATTGTCCGGCCGGTGGATCGAGGCAGCGGGTTTCGATCCCGAGCAGCGCTTGCAGATCGAGGTATCGCACAAGCGGCTGGTGATCACGCCGATCGATGATGCAGGCAGCGATCATGGCGCGCAGCACGAACGCCCCGATGGCGATCCCGCAACGGGACGGCAACTGGAATCGGTGATGGCGGGAGAAGCGCAATGAATCACGACGCCCCGAATCAACACACCGACGACGTGCCGGCCGATCTCGACTTCTACGATGTCGGGGAACTGGCGGCCAAGTCCGCGCTCGTGCTGAAGCTCAACGCGCTGATCGCGTCGCGCGGCCTGAGCGAGAACGAGGCTGCCGCGCTGGCCGAGATGACCCGGCCGGTGGTCACACCCGAGCAGCGCGACAGGCTTCGGAACGTTTCGCTGGAAACGCTGATGGTGACGCTCGCATCGCTCGGCCAGCATGTGGACATCGTGGTACGGCCAGCGGGGGGATTGGGGCCGGCGGGTATCACGGTTTCGGTCTGACGGTTGTCGGAGTAAAAGGAAAGGAGTATGTGCGGTGGCCGGGTCTGGCCGCCGCCATAAATGGAGTAACGAGATGGACATTCAACCAATTCGAACCGAGGCTGATTACGAGGCCGCGCTGAGGACAGTCTCTGCTCTCGTCGATCTGAATCCGGCGCCAGGTACGCCGCAGGGTGACGAGCTGGAGATTCTGGCGATTCTGGTTACGCGCTACGAAGCCGAGCACTTTCCGATGGCAGCACCGAACCCGATCGACGCAATCAAGTTTCGGATGGAACAGGCTGGTCTGACGGTCGCCGACATGCAACCGTACATCGGGAACAGCAACCGCGTGTATGAAGTGCTAGCCGGCCGGCGAGCATTGAGCCTCACCATGATCCGCAAGCTGCACGAGGGTCTGCATATCCCCACCGACGTACTGATCGGAACGCTATAAACGATAACGAATGTGAACGAGTGGCTCAGCGCGGACACTCGCGGGTGGCCGTCACCGAAATCGAGCGCAAGCGCCACCACGAAACGCGTCGACGCCCCTTCGTGCCGGAAGCGGGCTTCAAACGCTTGGTCCGTGATGCCAAGCACTCGGGCGCCAGTACTGACGGCCATCCAGATCAACGGGAACAAGTGTGTGGCGCCGGAATATCCTCGGCGCTCGCATAAGGCAGCGTTAGGAGTAGCGCTATCAATGAATAGCATGACTACGACCGGGCCCAACGGTCGCCGCCGAAGCCACTCCGGCACCACACCTGTTCAATTTATCGTGAACGATCGTCACAACCAATCAGACCAGGCTGATTCTCCAGTGCATCGAACGCCGCGTTAACTGCCAGATCGGCTAACAAGCGAACGGTTTCCTCATCGGCATTTCGGACCGTCGAACCGATCCTCGTTCGTATCCCCACCGCGAGCCCCAATCACTACCAAGCCTTCATTTTAAAGAGTCGCCCTTTTTCGTCCTCGTCATGCAATGTCACGACGATTTCGCCGGTAGTAAACACGGGCGTTTCATCACCGATGCGCGCGGGCAGATCCGAATCAATCAGCGTAATGATCGGTTGCAGGCCGAGATCGGCGTACCGTCGGACCACCGTCAACAGGTTCTCCTTCTTCCGATCGTCCAACGTCTCAAACACGCCATCGTGATAGACGAAACGCGGGAACTTGTCGTCCAGATGCGCACGCAGGACCGCCAGATCAAATGCGATGCACAGTAGCTTCCGATAGGTGTGACCGAGATCCGCACTTGTTGCATTGCCGGATTCGTCGAGAATTTCCGCCTTGAATTCCAGATGACCCTGCTGGTTCGGCGACACGCTCAGCAACGCCTTTCGGCTGATGACCTCTTCGACGATCTCATTGAAGAACAACCGGATCGACGAGAAGAGGCTACTTTGATCCGAATTCTGCTTTTCAACATCGGCTTCGATCTGTGTCTGCAAGTGGCTAAGTTCGTCAGCCAGGGCCCGAATCTCAGTCCGCAGTTCCTGCAGACGATGGAGAAAGCCTCGCTGCCGCTCCAACGAAGTGATGTCGGCTCGCAGCGTCACCATTTCGTCCGAGACGTGCTTGTACTTGCCGAAAACGTCCGTGTCACTTAGAAAGGACAACATTTCAGAACGCTTCTTACCCCATGCATTCAGATCGGCACTGACACGCTTCAATTCAGCTTCAACTTCGGAGTGCTCTTCCTGAAGATACCCTCGGCGCTCATCTGTGATCGCACGATTAAATGCGATCAACTGTTGGAAATCTTTTTTTATTTGCCCCTTGAAGATAACACCAGCTTCCGCGAACAAGCGCTCGGCCTCGTCTGGATTGAACAGGATCTGGTCTTCTTCCAGCGAGGCGACGATTTTCTTCTGGTTCTGATTGAGTGAATAGCGTCGTGCATTGAGCTCTGCAATGCGTTCGTCGACGTCATCAACCAATTGCTTGGTGCGATCCTTGTCCTGCGCACGGAAGTCAAAAGCATCGAGCAGCTTTTGCTTCTTTTCCGCCTCCTTCTGCTTCAGCAGCAAGATGCCTTCAATCTTGCTGATGTCCTCGATGGACCCGCCAAGTTCGGTCTTGATGGTCTGCGCAGTTGTCTGCTTTTCAGCGAGTTGCTCCTCCTTCTGGTAGTGCAGCGCAATCAGTTGTGCATTGAAACCGAGGACATGCGCCAAGAACGGCTTCCAGTCCGAATGAGCGGCCGCGAACTTCCGCAAATGAAACACATCACGGAAGTCATCCTGAGAACGTAACAAATAGCCCAAGCCTTTGCGAAATCCCCATGGCTTGAGCGCCCGCCAGTCAAGCAACCCATCCAACAAGTCGCGTGCCCGGTCGAAGGGCACATCCCGGTGATCCCAGTCCGCCAGCGGCAAACCAGACAAGTCCTGATGGCCCGCCTCATGGCGCTTGAAACTGATCTTCGTGGCTTCTTCGACCCCGCGCCGAATCGTCACAAAAGAAGCGTCTTCTAACTGGATCTCAAGGAAGAAGATGAACGTCTTGAACAGATCGAGGTGCTTGAAGAGAAAAAATTTGGGATCACGCTTGGCCAAGAAGCCGAAGTCGAGCAGCCTTCCGAGTGTGGTTTTACCGAGGTTATGAGTGTCCTTGTTGCGGTTTTCCGGCAAACGGATCTCCGCCACAACAACATTCAAGCCCTGGACAAAATCCACGGGCTCGAACAGATCCGGCCGGTTCGAATAGAGTCTAGACGGCTTCATTTGGCCCCACATATTCGATGGCGTCCGTTTTAGGGCGATACTCGATCAAACCCATGAGGTAAAGAAAGTTCAGAGCTGGCAGGAACAACACATCACCACCAGCGACGCTCTTCTTAACGAAATTTCTCAGCCCATCATATTCATCCAGGCGACGCGTCTTCAGTCGTGCAAGCAGCAACAATGAGACATTGATGATCGTGCGGTCAGGATGCGAGTGTTTCGTCGGCCTCAGCATCGCCCACCTCCCCGATATCGCAGTGCCAGTACATGTAGAACAACACGACGCGCGTCAAGCGCTTGTGAGCACGCTGCTTCAATACCGGATCCCGGTTGAATAGCAGATCGACAAGGTGTTCCATCACCGCGTCGAAGGTCTGATAGTCCTTGCGTTTGGCTATGATCTTGAGCTGGAACTCATCGACCACCGACTCGTACATACGCAATAGGTCGAAATTTTCCGGCGCAGCTAAGAATGCCCCTATCTGTACGGTCTCTTTGAGATACTTTCGCCGCAACTCTTTCGCGTATTCCGCACTCATGTTGTTGAGCAGGTTCTTCTGCTCGTAGCCTACGCGTGCGGTCGGCGGATCGTCGAGCACGGACGTGACGCCATCCATCTGACTCGCCAGAGCTTGTACGACCTCAGCCAAGTCATCGGGGCTGACAATCAGTGGCGAATCGACCGGATCAAGATCGGCTTCGTTCGCCACGTCCGGAAAGCGCTTCAACCAGAGTTCAAGTTGCTCCACGCCGCAGAGATAAATCGACGAAATCGGAATATCGCATTGCTCGGCAATGTGATCACGTATCTCCGCTTCAGCGTTCCCGGTCAGGCGTCGATTACCGAACAGCATGTAGTGATCGAGTTGCTTGGCCGCACGCAGTTTCTTGATGCGAGGAATCTCCTTGCCGAGCACTGTGTTCTCAGTCGACTTGCTGAAGAAGTCAGTCTCGGAGAAGCTGCGGTTATAGCCGATCGTGTGCTTGGCTTGGATAATGGTCGTGCCGTTCCACGGGGCTGCCTTGCTAGGATGGCACTCCGCGACCCCAACGAACTTGGCATCGCGTCCCCCGTCTGGTCCCTTTGCAAAACCTTGCACTGCGATGCCAAGCAAGCGCTGACATAGAAGCACGATCAAACGCTCGAACTGGTCGTCGCCAAGGTCTTCGTATGAGAACTTCATCGCATCCTCACGTCAATTTGCGACCGTAATGCCCGCCCCATGCGCGCGCCGGGCTGGATGCACGACAATCTCCACACGTTGGTCGAGCGATACCAGTGCTTGCATCAGCCTTTCAAGCGAAATATTTTGAAGCTTGTAGTGACGAACCTGAGAGACCTTCGGCTGGGTCATGCCTGTAATGGTCGCTGCCTCTGTCTGACTTAGCCCACGTTGATCAATCAATTCATTGAGCTTGAGCGCAAGGGCTGCCTTCGCCGATAGTTCGTCCGCGTCTTCGAAGTCAAGACTGCTCAGCACGTTGTCTGTGCTCCGCGGACCAGTTTTGCGATTCATCACATCCTCCCGCCCATTGTGTAACAGATGAGCACAACCGTCGGCTACTTCGCGATAAATTCCGCGTTCGATTGAAGTGCAACGGCTTCAGACCCAGACGGCTTCTCAGCCGCTTATTATACCTGTTCGGGTATAGATCGCAATCGGTGGCCTGGGCGTAGCCGGTACGTGGCACTCCGTCAGTGGAAGGAATTTCGACGTACTTGACGCGGTAATTTCCTTAAGAGAATCCGAGGAGATCTAACGCGAGATCGGCCTCACATCCTCCGATAGCGCGCATTGAGGCCACAAAAAAGCCGCTGCCGTTCGAAACAGCAGCGGCTGACAACGCGAATCACGCTGATCCGCCTTCGTCCTGATACACACACTTACTGCTGAATCGTCGCCTGCGAAGCCAGCTTCTCGACCAGCGCAGCCATCGCGCGTTGATCCGCCTGCGCTTCGAGCTGCTGGCGCAGCACGTTCTTCGCCGCGTCGAACGTCGGTACAACCGTCTTCCGCTTCTGATCGAGCTTCACGAATGCGAACGCATCGCCGATCCGGATCGGTGCCGCCACGGCACCCGGTTGCAACGACGTGATCGCCTGCGCAAGCGCCAACGGCACGCCAGCCGTATTCCCTTCGGCCACCGGCGTATGCAGGTCGACCCACTCCGCAATGCCACCGTTCGGGGCCGTGTTGTACTTCTTCGCAAGCGCGTCGAACGCGGTGCCCTTCTTCAGCGCCGCAACCACTTCGCTCGCCTCCGCGGGGCTACGGACAGCGATCACTTCCGCGCGGTACTGGAACGGCGCGGCGCTGCCGACGATCTGGTCGTAGCGCGCCTTGACCTGCGCGTCGGTTACCGGCTGCGGGCGAGCCATCTCGTGCAGATAGAGATCGGTCGCCGCCACCGTGCGGGCACGCATCACGACCTTGTTCACTTCCGGGCGGCTGCCGTAGTTCGCCTGGTCGGCGGCCTGCTCGACCAGTTGCTGGATGATCAGGTTCTGCTTGACCTGTGCACGCAGCGCCGGCGTGTCGGCCTCACCGGACGTCTTGATCGCGGTGTCGATATCGATACGCGGAATCGGCACGTTGTTGACGACTGCCTCGACGCCCGGCGGCAGCGCCGCATCGGGTTTCGGGCCGGCGGCGCGCGCAGCAGGCATGCCGCCGGCACACGCGAGTGCGATCAGGGTGGATACGATGGAAAGCTGATGCTTGTTCATGAAGTGTCCTTCATTGTGGAGTGGAGAAGCCGCGCAACGGCGGCGACAGGGAAAGCGGCGGCGCCGCTGTGGGCAACCGAGCGGGTCGGCGCCAGGATGACCGCGCGCAAGCGAAGGCACGACGGCATGTCGGGAACGTGCACCGGTCGTACCGGGTTCGCCATGGCTGCACGGGCACCATCGGGTACCGCGTGCGTGCGGCGCATTCCGGTGATCGTCCGGCACCGGCAGACAGGCGTGAATGCACTGCGCTCGCATGAGGCAGCGTTCTCCCAACCTGCGACCTGAAAGGTCGAAAAGCAGCCGAGCCCACCGGCCGCCGCAAGGCATTCACGTCTGTCCGCGCGACACGCATCGCGCAATCGGGTCGATCGGCGCGTGCATGCGGCCGAGAAAAAGACGCTGCCCGAAACCGGGCAGCGCATTGAACGAAGACACGCTTCGGATACGAGGTATCGGACGCATACCATGCGGTCGCCCGACCTGCGCATTGTCGAAGAACGACGGGCACCCGCACAATCAGCCTGGTCCGAATCTGCACGATTTCGCCGGTCACTCGCGCGGCGGGGTCGTCCGCGATCATGCGACGTCGCCCGTCGGCATCGCATGCAGGTTCGTCGTCACGGCATCGATCATCGTCTGCGCTCCCAATCAAGCCGAGGCCGACCATCCCGGCCCCGAATGTCTCGCATTAAAGACGCAGACAACGCCGATCTCTATCAGACCGGTCTTACATCGGTCGTGCGAAACGCATGAATCAGACTGGGCCTACGTGGGCGCGTCCAACAGGATTTCCAGCGACATGCGGACGAGTTCCGTGAGATTCCGGCACGGCAATCAGCTCGTTTAGGACTTGTCCGATTCATTTGCCGTTGGCGCCTGCCTAAAGTGGAGTGCATCACGGCGCCGGGCTTTCCACCGCACTCGGAACGACAGCACGCGATGCCATCCGTCGGCATGCTTCGCATCACGAAGCTATGTCAGCCTTCCCCGATACGCGAACGGCTTTCCGGAGCGACCGCACATGCAGATCACCACGCACGACATGCCCACGTTTGCCGACATCCCTCGTCTTCCGGCCGATCTCGCCGATGCGACGCAGGCCGTATCGATCGACGCGGAGGCCGCCCCCGGCACGCTCGACGCGTCCGTCGCCGCCACCACGCAGACGCTGATCGAGCGCGGCAATTGCTCTCGCGCGGCCGAGCTCGCGGTCATGCACTGGCAACACCATCCCGCGTCACCGGCGGCGGCGTTCAATTGCGGTTATGCACTTCAGATGGCCGGACGCCACGCGGAGGCGATCGTTCCTTATCTCAAGACACTCGCGCTCGCACCCGCATGGCCGTCTCTGAAGAACAATCTCGCGCTCGCGATTCGGCAGTCGAGCGGCGATCCCGAACTGGAACACGCCTTCATCGAAGGCGCACTCGACGACGATCCGAACGACGCGCACGCCTGGACCAACGCGGTCATCACGCGCCTCAATCGCTTCGACCTGGACGGCGCACTGCGCGCGGCCACCCGTGCCGTGACGCTTGCGCCGGACAGCCCGCTCGCGGCCAACAACGCGGCCGCCGTGCTCAAGGAAGCGCAACGGTGGGACGAAGCCGAGCAGTACGTGCAGCGCGCGTGCGCGCTCGATCCGCACGACCCGACACACCGCCACAACCTGTCGCTGCTACGGCTTGCGCGTGGCGACTTCGCATCGGGATGGGCGGACTACGAGACGCGCTGGCACGGCGCGGGGGAACTGCGCGGCACGCTGCCCGAGTTTCGACGGCCGCGCTGGTGCGGCGAATCGCTGGCCGGAAAGACGCTGCTCGTATGGGGCGAGCAAGGCATCGGCGACGTGCTGCAGTTCAGTCGCTACGTCCCGCTGCTCGCGGAGCGCGTGCATCGCGAAGGCGGGCGGCTCGTGTGGAATGCGTTTCCGCAGATGGGCGCGCTGCTCGAACGCAGCCTCGGCGATCACGCCGACGTGTTCGATACCGGCACCCGCATCGAGCACCTGCCCCGCTTCGACTACGAACTGCCGCTGATGAGTATTCCGTGGATGCTCGGCCTCGACACGGATGCGCTCTTCACGTCCGCGCCTTACCTCCATGCGGACGCCGGGGCCACCGACGCTTGGCGCCACGCGCTGTCCGGCGAGACGCGGCTGAAGGTCGGCCTCGCGTGGACGGGCAGCCTCAACCATCAACGCAACCGCTTTCGCCGGGTCGGGCTCGAGCGCTACGCCGACGCGTTCGCCGGCCGGCAGAAGGACGTCGCGTTCTACTCGCTGCAACCGGGTGCGCAGCACGACGTCGAAGCCGCGAAAGCGGCCGGGTTCGACGTGACCGACATGACACGCGAATGGAAGACGTTCGACGACACCGCGGCTTTCGTCGGCGCGCTCGACCTGGTGATCACCGTCTGCACGTCGGTCGCGCACCTGAGCGGCGCGCTTGGCCGGTCCACCTGGGTGCTGCTCGATGCGAACCCGCACTGGGTCTGGCAGCATGACCGGCGCGACAGCCTGTTCTATCCGAGCGCGGCGCTTTACCGGCAGCGCAGGTTCGCCGACTGGCAACCCGTGCTCGACGAGGTGGCGGCGGATCTTCGGGGTCTCGTCGACTGACACGCGAGCGCCGGTGTGCGTTGCAAATACGGCCTCTTCTGATCGCCGGATGCGCTGCAATGCGAGCCTGTCGCTGTGCCTCGCGTTGGCGCTGACGCTACCGCGCCGATCGGATCTGGCGTCGCTCACACTGCCGATTCTCGTGCTGCTCGTCTCGCAGACGCTGCCGATGGTGGGTGATGCGGTGTTCGTCACGTATCCGTCGCGCAAGCATCTCGACGCGAAGACGCGCGCGTGGGTGGATTTCATGAAGGCGGAACTGTGCGCCGCGCTCGCCGGGCCGCGCAGCGGCAGCCACACCGACGACGACGCGGCCGCGCCGGGCACCGCCGGCGCGGCCACCAAGCCCCCGCTTACGCGACGGCCGTCACCGCAGGCTCCGCGCCAAAAAACGTCGCCTGCACCGCTTCGTCCGCGCGCGCATACGCGCGATTGATGCCGCTGATCACCGCGCGAATCGATGCGGTCGTCAGGTTCGCGTCGATGCCGACGCCGAACGCGCTGCCGCGCACGCCCGTGCCGGCGAGTTCCGCGATCGCGATCGCCTTCGCATCGGCGCCCTGCGACAGCGCACGTTCCTCGTAATGCTGGATCCGCAGCGGCGTGCGCAACGCATGCATCAACGCGTCGAGCGGGCCGTTGCCTTCCCCGCGCAGCACGCGGCGCTCGCCGTGCACGTCGGCGGTCAGCACGATCGTCTCGCGGCCGTCGCGCTCGGTCAGCTCATGGCCGACATAACGCAGCGGCGCATCGCCTTCGACGTATTCCTGCTGGAACAGCGACCAGATCTGCGCGCTCGTCACTTCGAGCCCGCTGTCGTCGGTCAGGCGCTGCACGGCCGCGCTGAAATCGACCTGCAGGCGGCGCGGCAGCGCGACCCCATAGCTCTGCTCGAGCAGGTACGCGATCCCACCCTTGCCCGACTGGCTGTTCACGCGAATGATCGAGTCGTACGTGCGGCCGACATCGCTCGGGTCGATCGGCAGGTACGGCATCTCCCAAAAGGCATCGGGGCGCTGCACCGCGAAGCCTTTCTTGATTGCGTCCTGGTGTGAGCCGGAGAACGCGGTGAACACCAGGTCGCCGACATACGGATGGCGCGGATGGATCGGCAACTGCGTGCATTCCTCGGCCGTGCGCGCGACTTCGTTGATCTGCGAGAAATCGAGGCCCGGATCGACGCCCTGCGAGTAGAGGTTCAGCGCGAGCGTGACGAGATCGACGTTGCCGGTGCGCTCGCCGTTGCCGAACAGGCAGCCCTCGATCCGGTCCGCGCCGGCCATCACCGCGAGCTCGGCCGCCGCGACCGCGGTGCCGCGATCGTTGTGCGGATGCACGGACACGATCAGCGCATCGCGGCGCGCGAGGTTGCGGTGCATCCATTCGATCTGGTCCGCGTAGAAGTTCGGCGTGCCGACTTCGACGGTGGCCGGCAGGTTCACGATCGCCTTGTGCGCCGGCGTCGGCTGCCAGACGTCGAACACGGCGTCGCAGACTTCCTTCGCGAAATCGAGCTCGGTCGCCGTGAAGGTTTCCGGGCTGTATTGCAGCGTGAAATGCGTGTCGGTCGCGGCGTCGGCGAAGCGCTTGATCGTGCGCGCGGCGTTCACCGCGAGCGCCTTCACGCCGTCGCGGTCGAGGCCGAACACGATCTTGCGGAATTCCGGTGCGGTCGCGTTGTACAGGTGCACGATCGCGCGCTTCGCGCCGCGCAGCGAGTCGAAGGTGCGCTCGATCAGGTCGTCGCGCGCCTGCGTGAGCACCTCGATCGTCACGTCGTCGGGAATGTGGCCGCCTTCGATCAGCTCGCGCACGAAGTTGAAGTCGGTCTCGGACGCCGACGGGAACGCGACTTCGATCTCCTTGAAGCCGATCGCGACCAGCATCTTGAACATCCGCATCTTCCGCGCCGCGTCCATCGGCTCGAACAGCGACTGGTTGCCGTCGCGCAGGTCGGTGCTCATCCAGATCGGCGCTTGCGTGATCGTGCGCGTCGGCCACATGCGGTTCGGCAGGTTGACGGGCGTGAACGGTCGGTACTTCGTCGCG
This sequence comes from Burkholderia sp. Ac-20344, assembly GCF_017104975.1. Lineage (NCBI taxonomy): Bacteria > Pseudomonadati > Pseudomonadota > Betaproteobacteria > Burkholderiales > Burkholderiaceae > Burkholderia > Burkholderia sp. Ac-20344. The sequence continues at coordinate 16,767 of NZ_JAAGPP010000002.1, read as the reverse complement.
GGGTTCTTCAGCATCATGATGTTCGGTCCTCGGTCGGTTTATCGGGAACCCGCGGCGCGGTGGCCATCAGTCGTGGTGGCAGGCTGCGCGCACAGCGGTGAAAACGGGTGAAAGCGGTAGCAAACGGCACAACGGCAAAGCGGTACGGCGAACGACAGCCTTGGCGGTTGAGCGACCGGGACGGAGCGGAGCGATTCGGAAGAAGGACGAACTCAGGCGCCGGTCGACAACCGGGGCCAGGTCGGTGATGCGGGGGAAATCTGGCGCTTCAGGAAAGAAGCAGATGGAAAGCGCGCAGCCGCAGACCCAGCCCGGAGAAACGGGCTAGTAGTCGTAGCGAGAAGAAGGGCTGGGCGGCTTGCATGGCCGAAATCAGATCACAGGGGGATGGGGGCTGTCAACGGGCCGAGTGCAAATGGCGCGGAATTTGATCGCTCAAAATCAGTCCTGTCCGATAGGCGGCGCACCGCGCCGTCGATATCCTTCATGGGTGCGGCGCCGGTGAGGCCCCTGTTCACGTTCGGAGTGAGTTGGTCTACGTACTTCGCCGGTTGCCGCACCCCCTCCTGTTGCAAACAATCGGGTTTCGGCGCGGGCGTTCGGTGGTGGCCGGTGGGCGCGGCCACGACCGAGATGCTGATGTTGAAACCAACGCTGCCATATGCGAACGCCGAGCGTCCGCGCCGAAACCCGATTGCCTCCTCCTCCCGCCCGCCCCGCCTGCGCAACCGCACATCGTTCCGAAAGGCGATACGCACGTCGATATCATTTTATGAATATATCGAAATAGCGCCAATTAAACACATTTCATTAAATCGACTAACCTGCATTTTCGATTTACTGAACAATGACCATTCTCCGGCGAATATTTTTTTATTTATTTTTCGGCATGCTCGGTACGTCGCCTTTCAAACAGCAAACGTTTGCGCGACATGGCTCGAAGCCTTACCCATCATTCCTCAGGAGGAAAGCATGGCCGATTCTCAAACGTCTTCCAATCGCGCCGGCGAGTTTTCGATTCCGCCCAATACCAATTTCCGCGCGATTTTCTTCGCGAATGCCGCCGAGCAGCAGCACATCAAGCTGTTTATCGGCGACAGCACGGAACCCGCCGCATATCACAAGCTGACGACGCGCGACGGCACGCGTGAAGCGACGCTGAATTCCGGCAACGGCAAGATCCGCTTCGAAGTGTCGGTGAACGGCAAGCCGTCGGCCACCGATGCGCGCCTCGCGCCGATCAACGGCAAGAAATCGGACGGCTCGCCGTACACGGTCAACTTCGGGATCGTCGTGTCGGAAGACGGCCGCGACAGCGACTACAACGACGGCATCGTCGTGCTCCAGTGGCCGATCGGCTGACCTGACGCGCACCTGACGACCGATCACCGCCGGGCGCCTCCGGGCCGGCCGGCGGTCGGGCGCCGCATTCAGCGCCCCCTTTGCATCGAAACCCGCCCTGACAACGGAGACATCCATGCCCCTCCTTTCGGCTTCGATCATCGGCGCACCCGTGACGACATCGGAGACTTACGTCGACATCCCGGGCCTGACCATCGACATCGCCAAGGCAGAGATTCGAAACGGAAAACTGCAGGTCATCCTCAACGTGCCGACGCCGTATGCGACCGGCAACAACTTCCCCGGTATCTATTTCGCGATCGCGACCGACAAGGGCGTCGTCGCGGACGGCTGCTTCACCTATTCGTCGAAGGTGCCCGAAAGCACCGGGCGCATGCCGTTCACGCTCGTTGCGACGATCGACGTGGGCAGCGGCGTCACGTTCGTGAAAGGCCAGTGGAAAAGCGTGCGCGGCAGCGCGATGCATATCGATTCGTACGCGAGCCTGTCCGCGATCGGCGACACGGCCGCGCAATCGTCGTCGCACGGCAGCGGAAGCAGCGAAACCGGAACGGGCGGCAATCCTGGCGGCACGGATAGCGGCAACGTCGGCGGCGGCGAACGCGACGGCACGTTCAACCTGCCGCCGAACATCAAGTTCGGCGTCACCGCGCTCACCCATGCGGCGAACGACCAGACGATCGACATCTACATCGACGACAACCCGAAACCGGCCGCCACGTTCAAGGGCGCCGGCGTGCAGGACCAGAACCTCGGCACGAAGGTGCTCGACTCCGGCAAGGGGCGCGTGCGCGTGATCGTGACGGCGAACGGCAAGCCGTCGCGGCTCGGCTCGCGGCAGGTCGATCTCTTCAAGAAGTCGTACTTCGGGATCGTCGGCTCGGAAGACGGCACCGACGACGACTACAACGACGGCATCGTATTCCTGAACTGGCCGCTGGACTGAGCACGACGATTCGCGGCGCGGCAGGAGGTGCGTGCCGTTGTCGAACCCGCAATGGCGACAGGGCCAGTCACCCATTGCGAATCGATTCATTCGAGCAGTCATTTGCAGTCCCACGCTGTACTCCGTGCGCGACAACGGCGAAATCCATTCACCGGCCGCGCAACGCGATTCCTTTCATCGAGACGAGGACGACATGTCACAACCGTTTACCCATGACGATCTGTATGCCCTGCTGCAACTCGCCGGCAACGACGCAACCGCCGTACAGGCCAACGGCGACCAGGCGGTGCTCGACCGGATGCGCCAGTTCATGACCGCGCAGCTCGTGGAAAAGCTGCCGCAATACGATGTGTTCGTCGACATCGCGACCATCCCGTACAGCTTCGACGTCGGCAGCTGGCAAAACAAGGTGAAGGCCGATGCGGCCGGGCAGGTGGTCGCCTGCACGGTAACGTGGGCCGGCGCGCCCGGCGTGCTGCCCGGGGCCGCGGCGAAGTTCGGCGTCGGCGCGGTGGTCAATTACTTCTCGAAAGCGACGCCGCAGCCGACGCAGCCGGATCCCACGACGACCGGCGGCGGCGAACGCGACGGCGTCTTCAACCTGCCGCCGAACATCGCGTTCGGCGTGACCGCGCTGGTCAATTCGTCGGCGCAGCAGACGATCGAGGTCTTCGTCGACGACAATGCGAAACCGGCCGCGACGTTCCAGGGCGCCGGCACGCAGGACGCGAACCTGAACACGCAGATCGTGAACTCCGGCAAGGGGAAGGTGCGCGTGGTCGTGACGGCGAACGGCAAGCCGTCGAAGATCGGCTCGCGCCAGGTCGACATCTTCAAGAAGACCTACTTCGGTCTGGTCGGGTCGGAAGACGGGACCGACGGTGACTACAACGACGGTATCGCCATCCTGAACTGGCCGCTCGGCTAACAAGCAGCGTAACCGTGCACCTTCGCCACGCCGCCCGGCGTGGCGATCCGCAAGAACGATCAAATGCCCTCGCCACCGATACCCTATAGTCCGCCCGACACGCTCATTGGCACGCCATGAATCCGGTAGGACAAGCACTCTGGTTTATCGAAACCGAACTGGGCAGGGAACTGACGCTCGACAGGATTTCCGCCGATTGCGACATGTCGCGCTTCGGCTTCTCGCGGCTGTTCTCGATGAACACCGGCTGGCCGGTGATGCGCTATGTCCGGTCGAGACGGCTGACACGTGCGGCGCACGCGCTGGCGCAAGGCGCGCCGGACATCCTTCACGTGGCACTCGATGCCGGCTATGGCTCCCATGAGGCGTTCACGCGCGCCTTCCGCGATCTCTTCGGCATGACACCCGAGGACGCGCGGGCACGGCGCACGCTCGACGGGTTATCGCTTGTGGAACCGCTACGCATGAAAGAACTGAAGATTATCGCCGTGACACCGTCACGCTTCGAAGCCGCCGGAAAACGGCTGATCGCCGGCATGAGCGACCGCTACACCTTCGAAACCAACGAAGGCATTCCGGCGCTGTGGCAAGCGTTTATCCCATACATCGGTACCATTCCCGGCCGGGTCGACGACGTGACCTACGGCGTGTGCTGCAACCCCGATGCGGATGGCAGCTTCGAATACATCGCAGGCGTGGAAGTCACCAGTCGCGACCGGTTGCCCGCGCCGTTTCGCTGCGTCGAACTCGAACCGCGGCGGTATGCGGTCTTCGAACACAGCGGGCATATTTCCACGCTGCACCAGACCTTCTACAGCATCTGGAACGGCTGGCTGCCGACGTCGGGGTTCAAGGCGGTCGACGCGCCCGAATTCGAGCGCTACAGCGCGGACTACGATCCGGTGACCGGCGCCGGCGTGCTGGAAATCTGGTTGCCTGTCGAACCTGCTGCGTAAGCGGGTTGCCTTGATCTGCCGCGACGTGGCTCGTCGCGGCCCGCACCTCGCCAACAGTCAGCCCGCCTGCGATCCGGCAGGCGCCGACATCGCCACCGGCTGCAACCACGCAGCCGACGCCAGGCGCGTGCGCGCGTCGAGCGCCACGCGGTTGAACGCCACGCGCCGTTCGCCCTTCAGCTTCGCCGCCTTGCCCGCCTGTACCAGCGCGACCGGGTCGACGAGACGTTTGTGCCGCCGGACCTCGAAGTGCAGATGCGGCCCCGTGGCCGTGCCCGTGCTGCCGACCGCGCCGACACGCTGGCCGCGCGCGACCTGCGTGCCGGTTCGCAGCGTCGGCTCGAATGCCGACAGGTGCGCGTAGTACGACGCATAGCCGCCGTCATGGCGAATCACCACGTACTTGCCGTAGCCGCGCGGCTCGGTGCCGATGAACGTCACGACGCCGCGCTCCGACGCATGAACCGCACGCCCGGCCGGCGCCGCGAGATCGACGCCGGAATGCACGTGACGCGTGCCGGTCACCGGATGCACGCGCGCACCGAAATGCGAGCTGATCCGCGTTGCGCTGACCGGCATCGCAAACCGCGAGCCGGCGAGCGGCACGCCGTCGAGGTCGTAATAGGCGCCCGGCGAGCCGGCATCGGGTGCGAACCACACGCCCGCGACGTGCTGGCCGTGAAAGCGGAGCGCGAGCGCCGTCACGCGCACGCCGCCCGGCAGCGTCGCACTGTCGTCAGGTTCGTAGGTCACGCGGAAGGTGTCGCCCAGCGCACCGTTCTGTTTCAGGTCGATGCGCCCGGCGAGCAGGCGGGTGATCTGCGCGGCGACGCCGGCCGGCAGATCGGCACGCGCCAGCGACGCCTGCACGCTGCCGACGATCGCACCGGCCCGCGCGCCGCGCTCGGCTTCCGCGAGCACGAACGGCTCGGCGGCGGCGAGATCGACAGGACGCCGTTCGAACGCGGCCTGCTCGCCCATCGCAGGCAACGCCGATGCAAGGCCGTAATCGAACCTCGACGCGTACGCGCGTTCGACCGCACCGCGCGCCGCCTCGCACAGCACGCGGTAAGCCACGCAAGCACCGAAGCGCGCAACGGGGTCGTCGCGCTCGCCGGCCGCCCGCACGGCCAACGCATGCGACGCATAGGCAACGTCGAGCGGCGCGGCCGTCGATGCGTGCAGGCCGCCCCACGTCGTGCGCGCGGCATTGAAAAAGGGCACGTCGACAAGGTCGGCCGTCACGGGCATGAACGGCGCGGCGTCGTGAGACGCGTGGGCCACCGTACCCGGTGCGCCGGCCACACAGGCCGCCGCGATGACGCCGCGCAGCAGCGCGCGGCGCATCGGGAAACCGTGAATGCCGCGCGGCGCGGGTTGACCTTGTTCGCGTGCGAGACGGAAACGCAGGTCTAACCGCATGACGTCGTCACTCGCTGTCTGTCAATGAAACATCGGGAAAGAACCGGGTATCGCGGAGGAGCGATCGTCGCGTCCCGGCAACGTGAAAACGAGTGTATCGGTGCGATCGAATCGGCTGAATAGGACGAGTCTCATTTAATAAAAAAGTCGCTTCGTACTAGGTCGAAATCGCGATTTCACGGCGCGGCGGCCTGGCAGTCAGGCTACGCGGCATTTGACCCCATCCATTCGCGCGAACCATCGTGCCCCGTGTACAGTCGAACGCTGCCCGCGCATGAGCGCAAGCCTGCCCGACCACGGCAGGTGCGCTACGCGTCGCGCCCTGTTTCTTCGAACCGGAATCCCTTCATGTTGCTCGATCACCTGCACCCGGAACGCTGGACGTTCCTGTGGAACGCGTTGTCCACCCTCTCCCTCAAGCTGTGCGCCGGCGTGGCGCTGCTCGTCGCCGGCTGGTGGCTGTCGAAACGTATCGGCAACTGGCTGAACCGCCTGCTCTCGAACAAGGAGCACGTCGACGACACGCTGCGGCCGATCCTCTGCGACGTCGCCGTGTGGGGCATCCGCATCGTCGCGATCGTCGGCGCGCTGTCGCAGCTCGGCATCGAAACCGCGAGCATCGTCGCGGTGCTCGGCGCGGCCGGCCTCGCGATCGGCCTCGCGCTGCAGGGCACGATGCAGAACATCGCCGCCGGCATCATGCTTCTGCTGCTGCGTCCGTTCAAGGTCGGCGACTATATCGACGGCGGCACGGGCGTCGCGGGCACCGTCGACGAGGTCGGGCTCTTCATGACGCGGCTGACGAAGCCGGACGGCATCTGCGAATACGTGCCGAACAGCGCGCTGTGGGGCAGCTCGATCCGCAACTACACGCGCAACCCCACGCGCCGCCTCGATCTCGAAGTGGAAGTATCGGTGCATGACGATATCGATCGCGCGCTCGACGCGCTGCGCGCGCTGGCCGACGCCGACCCGGACGTGCTGCAGGATCCCGCGCCGGACGTGATGGTGATGCGCTTCGACGACAGCACGGTCGTCGCGAACATGCGCGTCTGGACGCACACCGACAAGTTCTGGGCAATGCGCTGGCGCCTCGCGCGCCAGGTGCGCAAGACGCTCGCCGACGCGAGCTGCACGCTGCCGATCCGCACGCGCGAGCTGCACATCGTGCACGACGCGGAGCGTCGCGTCGACCGCGCGCAAACGCGCGCGCTGTAAACGGCGAAGGCCGCAAAGCCCGTCCCGCTGCGCGGCCCCTGCGACGTCACCGCCGCATCACATCTTCACGATATCGAGCAGCGCCTTCTTGCCGCTCTTGTACGTGAACACCGAGATCGCGCCGTGCTTCAGGTCGCCCTGCGGCGTGAAGCCGGTTTCGCCGATCACGCCGCGATAGTCGGTGGCCGGCATCGCGGCCAGCACCTTCGCCGGGTCGGTCGAGTTCGCGCGTTTCATCGCATCGACGATGATGTAGACGGCGTCGTACGAGAACGGCGCATACACCTGCATCGGCTGGTGGTAACGCGCTTCGTAGCGCTGCGCGAACGCCGCGCCGCCCGGCATCTTCTCGAGCGCGATGCCGGCTTCGGAACACACGACGTTGTCGGACGCCGGGCCCGCGAGCTTCGGCAGGTCGGTCGAGCACACGCCGTCGCCGGCGAGGATCTTCGCGCGCATGCCGAGCTGGCGCGCCTGCTTCGCCAGCGGCCCGCCCGTCGCATCCATGCCGCCGTACATGATCGCGTCCGGGTTCGCGCCCTTGATCTTCGTGAGGATCGCGCGGAAGTCGATCGCCTTGTCGTTGGTCGCGTCGCGCGATACGACCTTCATCCCGGCCGCCTTCGCGGCCTTCTCGAACTCGGTCGCGAGGCCCTGCCCGTACGCGGTCGAATCGTCGACCACGGCCACTGTCCTGATGCCCAGATTCTTCGCCGCATACATCGCGAGCGCCGGCCCCTGCTGCGCGTCGGTCGCGACGACGCGATAGGTCGTCTTGAAACCCTGCTGCGTGTACGTCGGGTTGGTCGCGGCCTGCGAGATCTGCACGACGCCGCCGTCGCGATACACGCGCGACGCCGGAATCGACGTGCCCGAGTTGTGATGGCCGACGACGCCGACGACCTTGTCGTCGACGAGCCGCTGCGCGACCTGCGTCGCGGTGCGCGGGTCGCCCGCATCGTCCTGCGCGTCGAGCTGCAGCGTGACCTTCTTGCCGCCGATCGTCAGGCCCTTCGCATTGATTTCCTCGACCGCGAGGCGCGCGCCGTTCTCGCTGTCCTTGCCGAGGTGCGCGATCGCGCCGGTCAGCGGCGCGACGTGGCCGATGCGCACGATCTCGTCCGCGTGCGCGGGCCCTGCAGACAGCGCGCACGTCAGTGCGGCCGTGGTGGCGAGTGCCGTCTTGTGTTGTCGATTCATGGTTGTCTCCGTCCTTGTCGCGCTTCGTTCGTGTTCAGATTCGTCGTTCGTCGCAAGTCGTGCCGCACGCTACGCGCGCCCTTCGAATCCCAGCAGCACGTTGACCGCGTTGATGCCGATCTCATCGACCATGTACCCGCCTTCCATCACGAACAGCGTCGGCAGGTTCAGGCGCGCGAGCGCCGCGCCGATGCGCAGGAAGTCAGGCGAACGCAGCCGGAAATGGCTGATCGGGTCGTGCTCGAAGGTATCGACGCCGAGCGACACGACGAGCGCGTCGGGCGCATGCGCGGCGATCGCGGCGGCCGCCTGGTCGAGCGCCGCCGAGTAGGTATCCCACAGCGTGCCCTTCGGCAGCGGCAGGTTCAGGTTGAAGCCTTCGCCCGCGCCGATGCCGCGCTCTTCCGCATAGCCGGAGAAGTACGGGTACGACACCGCCGGCTCGCCGTGGATCGACGCGAACAGCACGTCCGCGCGGTCGTAGAAGATGTCCTGCGTGCCGTTGCCGTGGTGGAAATCGACGTCGAGCACCGCGACGCGCGCGGCGCCCTGCGCGATGCAGTGCTGCGCGGCGATCGCCGCGTTGTTCAGGTAGCAATAGCCGCCCATGGACTCGCGGCCCGCATGGTGGCCGGGCGGGCGGCACAGTGCGAACGCCGCGCGCGCCGCGCCGCTCGACAGCAGGTCGGCGCCGGTGAGCGCCGAGTTCGCGCTCGCGCTCACCGCATCCCACGTGCCGGCGTTGATCGGCGCGCCGGCGTCCATCGCGTAGAAGCCGAGCTTGCCGTCGATGAACGCGGGCGGCGTCGCGGCGGCCGGCATCGCGCGCACCGGCCACACGAGCGGCAGCGCCTGACAGCTGCGGCCCGTCGCGGTCCACTCGTCCCACGCGCCGGCGAGGAAATCGACGTAGCGCGCGCTGTGCGCGGCCGCGTAGTTCGCGCGGTCGAACGGTTTCGGCGCGATCACGTCGCCGAGGCCGGCGGCGCGCACCTGTGCGAGCACCGTTTCGGCGCGAAGGGGGTTTTCGAACGAATCGGTGATCGCGCCGTCCTTCAGTTCGACGCCGCGATGCAGTTGGTGATCGCTGCTGTAGACCGTGAGCATGGTTGACTGTTGCGGTGAGGATGGCAACAGTTTATTGACTGCAACCGGCAATAGCTTTGCTTTCGACGCGCACCTTTCCTACAATTTTGAGAAAACCGCCTACGGAATTCCGGAAATGAGCAAAAATCGCGCTTCGGCCGAACTGGATGGCGTCGACCGCGCCATGCTGCGCCTGCTGCAGGACGACGGCGCGCTGTCGAACGCGACGCTCGGCGAGAAGCTGTCGCTGAGCGTCACGCCCTGCTGGCGCCGCCGCAAGCGGCTCGAGGACGAAGGCGTGATCACCGGCTACCAGGCGAATCTCGACCGGCGCACGCTCGGCATGAACGTGTTCGCGTTCGTGCAGGTGACGTTCAACATGCATTCCGACCAGGATTCCGACCACTTCGAGGACGTGATCCGGCAACACGACGAGGTGACGTCCTGCCACAAGATCACCGGCGCGGCCGACTACATCCTGCAAGTCGTCGCGGCCGATCTCGATGCGTATGCGGAATTCGTCGAGCGCGTGCTGCGCAAGCAGGCCGGGGTGTCGTCGATCCAGTCGAGCCTCGCGTTGCGCGAAGTGAAGTTCTCGTCGCGCGTGCCGGTGCCGGATGCATGAACGCCCCTTCGCCCGTGCACGGGCATCCACCGTCGATCGTCATTCCATGGAGCAATACGCAATGAAACATCTCATTCCTTCCGCGTCGATTGCCGCCGCGATCGCATTCGCGTTTGCATTGAGCGCATGCGTGACGCAACCGCCTTCCCCGCTCCCGCCCAATATCGCCGGGCAGGACACGCAGACCGCCCAGGCCGCGCCGCCGATGGTCGGCGGCGATCGCGATGCGCACGGCTGCATCGGATCGGCCGGCTATTCGTGGTGCGAAACGACGCAGCAATGCGAGCGCCCGTGGGAACTCGCGAAACAGAAGGGCTTCGCGAATTCGGTGCAAGCGTACGGCCAGTTCTGCCGGAACGGTGCCGCGAAGTAAAGTGACATGACGTCACGCGATCGTGTCGCGGCGCGCTGCCGCGGCACGACACGACGCCCCCGAAAACCCCTCCCGATCCCGCGCAGTTATCCACAACTTTCCCGGTTCCCGCAACCGTCATTCCGGAAACCCGGACACGCAAAAAACCCCACAAAAACAACGGTATTTTTCGTTTGTGACACAGCAAACGAGTTCGGTTACATTACGCGCCCCTTGCCACCCCGCCCCCGCAAAACGCGTCGCGCACGGCCTCTTTCCACGCAGCCTGAAGCGCCTTCCGCTCAGGCTTGCCGCAAGGGCCCGGGCGCGTTGTGCGCCACTGTGACGCAGGCGCTTGCCTGCCCGCAGGAAGCCGATCCGAAGGTGTCCTTCCCGACGGCTTCGCGTGCGCAAATGCAACGGCGTGCGGCGTCGATCCGGAATTCCGGATTCGCGCGTCCGGATCTCCGGATCCGTGTTTCGCCGCGATCGACACACGCGCCGGGCGGCTTGGCAAACCGATGCATCCAAGTTGAAAAAGGGATCTGCTGTGATCAAAACGTTACGGGTAATACTGTCGGCGCTCGCGCTGTGCGTCGCCGCGTCGTCCGCGCATGCCGCCGATACGAAGAAGGTCGACGTCCTGCTGGTGGGCGGCGGCATCATGAGCTCGACGCTCGGCGTGTGGCTGCACGAGCTTCAGCCTGACTGGTCGATGACGATGGTCGAACGCCTCGACGGCGTCGCGCTGGAAAGCTCGAACGGCTGGAACAACGCCGGCACCGGCCACTCGGCGCTCGCCGAACTCAACTACACGCCGGAGAAGGCGGACGGCAAGGTCGACATCTCGAAGGCGATCGAGATCAACGAGTCGTTCCAGATCTCGCGCCAGTTCTGGGCGTGGCAGGTCAAGCAGGGCGTGCTGAAGAACCCGCACTCGTTCATCAATTCGACGCCGCACATGAGCTTCGTGTGGGGCGACGACAACGTCCGCTTCCTGAAGAAGCGCTACGAAGCGCTGCAGGCGAGCCCGCTGTTCCGCGGGATGCAGTATTCGGACAACTACGACCAGATCAAGCAGTGGGTGCCGCTGATGATGGAAGGCCGCGACCGCAACCAGAAGGTCGCGGCGACGTGGACGCCGATCGGCACCGACGTGAACTTCGGCGAGATCACGCGCCAGTTCGTCGGCTACCTGAAGACGCAGCCGAACTTCACGCTGTCGCTGTCGAGCGAAGTGCGCGAGATCTCGCGCAATGCCGACGGCACGTGGCACGTGAGCTGGGTCAAGCTGCACTCGGATGAACCGGCGCAGTCGGTCGACGCGAAGTTCGTGTTCATCGGCGCGGGCGGCGGTGCGCTGCACCTGCTGCAGGCGTCGGGCATCCCCGAGGCGAAGGACTACGGCGCATTCCCGGTCGGCGGCTCGTTCCTCGTGACGGATAACCCCGAGGTCGTGAAGCAGCATCTCGCGAAGGCATACGGCAAGGCGTCGGTCGGCTCGCCGCCGATGTCGGTGCCCCACCTCGACACGCGGATCATCGACGGCAAGAAGATCATCCTGTTCGGGCCGTTCGCGACGTTCTCGACCAAGTTCCTGAAGAACGGCTCGTACTTCGACCTGCTCAAGAGCACCAACACGCACAACGTCGCGCCGATGATGCGCGTGGGCGTCGACGAATTCCCGCTGGTCCAGTACCTCGCCGGCCAGCTGATGCTGTCCGACGACGACCGCTTCAACGCGCTGAAGGAATACTTCCCGAACGCGAAGAAGGAAGACTGGCGCCTGTGGCAGGCCGGCCAGCGCGTGCAGATCATCAAGCGCGACCCGGTAAAGGGCGGCGTGCTGAAGCTCGGCACCGAGATCGTCAGCTCGCAGGACGGCAGCATCGCGGGCCTGCTCGGCGCGTCGCCGGGCGCATCGACGGCCGCGCCGATCATGCTGAACCTGATGCAGAAGGTGTTCAAGGACAAGGTCGCGACGCCTGAATGGCAGCAGAAGATCCGCCAGATCGTGCCGAGCTACGGCACGAAGCTGAACGACAGCCCGGCGAAGGTCGTCGAGGAATGGACGTACACCAGCGACGTGCTGCAGCTGTCGCCGCCGCCGAAGATCGACGTCAACACGCCGTCGCAGGCCACCGGCACCGCGCCGGCCCGCCCGGCGAAGGCCTCGGCCGACATGGCGCTGTAACGCGCCGAGCGCCGCGCAACACCGGCGCGACGCCGTTTCGTCGCACGACACGGCCGCCCTCCGGGGCGGCCGTTTTTCATGGTGGGGGCGATCAGGGCCTGTTTCCGCAAATAACGGGCCCTGAATGCCCACCATCCCCGAAAGCGTCGCCCGCAGCCGGTCGCCTGCAGCCGGTCGCCTGCTTCCGGTCGCCCGCTTCCGCTAGAATTGCGGCACGCGCGACCCCGTCGCCGCCCGATCCATCATCCGCATCGACGCAATCCAAGCGACGCCCGGTGCGGCCCGCGCCCGAGCCGCGCGAGCGCCGCCCGCCGTTGCCGCGCCCGCCCGGGCGCGCCATCAACCGAATTCAGCTGGAGAAAAACCGTGTTTACCTGCCGAAACCAGAGCTGCGGCACGCAGTGGGAACAGTCCGACGTCGTCATCAAGGACGAAGGCCAGGGGCTGCTGTTCCGCTGCCCGCTGTGCGGCGCGCGCAACTACCTCGAACGCTTCGAAGACGACGAAGGCAAGGTCGTCTACGAGCAGATGGAAGGCCGCCCTTACCTCGGAGACCTGGAATGACCCAGCCGACCGCCACGCCGTTCAGCGCGCTGCCGTTGACGCCCGCCACGCTCGCCAACCTCGCGCAGCTCGGCTATGTCGACATGACGCCGATCCAGGCCGCGAGCCTGCCGATCGCGCTGGCCGGCCAGGACCTGATCGCGCAGGCGAAGACGGGCAGCGGCAAGACCGCCGCGTTCTCGCTCGCGCTGCTGGCACGCCTCGACGCGCGCCGCTTCGACGTGCAGGCGATGATCCTGTGCCCGACGCGCGAACTCGCCGACCAGGTCACGCAGGAAGTGCGCCGCCTCGCGCGCGCCGAGGAGAACGTGAAGGTGCTGACGCTGTGCGGCGGCACGCCGATGCGCCCGCAGACGCAGAGCCTCGAGCACGGCGCGCACATCGTCGTCGGCACGCCGGGCCGCATCATGGATCACCTCGATCGCGGCAACCTGAAGCTCGACGCGCTGAATACCCTCGTGCTCGACGAAGCCGACCGGATGCTCGACATGGGCTTCTTCGACGACATCGCGAAGGTCGCACGGATGTGCCCGACCACGCGCCAGACGCTGCTGTTCTCCGCGACCTATCCGGACGGCATCGCGAAGCTGAGCCAGCAGTTCCTGCGCAACCCGAAGGAAGTGAAGCTCGCGGAGCGCCACGACGACAGCAAGATCCGCCAGCGCTTCTATGAAGTGACCGAGAACGAGCGGCTGCATGCGGTAGGCCAGTTGCTGAACCACTACCGGCCGGTGAGCACGATCGCGTTCTGCAACACGAAGCAGCAGTGCCGCGACCTGCTCGACGTGCTGCACGCGCAAGGCTTCCACGCGCTCGCGCTGCACGGCGAGCTCGACCAGCGCGAGCGCGACCAGGTGCTGATCCAGTTCGCGAACCGCAGCTGCTCGGTGCTGGTGGCGACCGACGTCGCCGCGCGCGGGCTCGACATCGCGCAGCTCGAGGCGGTGATCAACGTCGACGTGACGCCCGACCCCGAAGTGCACGTGCACCGCATCGGCCGCACGGGCCGCGCGGATCAGGACGGCTGGGCGCTGAGCCTCGCGAGCATGGACGAGATGGGCCGCGTCGGCGGGATCGAGCAGGCGCAGAAGCGCGAGGTCGAATGGCATCCGCTCGCGGAACTGACGCCGGCCGACGACGGCGTGCTGACGCCGCCGATGGAAACGCTGCAGATCCTCGGCGGGCGCAAGGACAAGATCCGCCCGGGCGACGTGCTCGGCGCGCTGACCGGCGACGCCGGGTTCGACGGCAAGCAGATCGGCAAGATCAACGTGACCGAGTTCTCGACCTATGTCGCGATCGAGCGCGGTGTCGCGCACGACGCGCTGCGCAAGCTCAATGCGGGGAAGATCAAGGGCAAGCGGGTCAAGGTCCGGCTGATGGACGAGGAATAAGCGGTAACGTGGAGGCGTCGCGGCGGCATCGCTGCGCCGTGGCGCCCAAGCCGAACCTGAATCTGTCCCTGACTCTGCATCGCCCCGGGCAACCTGCGGTCGTCGCCCCACTTTCGGCAATCGGCCGCCGCCCCGTCAAGCCGCCCGCATCGCCTGCTTGCTACGCGAGCGCCGGATACCCGTGCGCAGCAGCCTCCTGCTCGAACCGCGCAATCGCCTCATAGTCATCCGGCGACAGCCGTTCGAATCCTTTCAGCCGCAGCACGCGCGCCCGCTCCACATCGGTCGCCACCGCGCGGTCGAGCGCATCTCGCAAAGCAGCGACCTGTGTATCTTCGAGTGTTCGCGATGCGATGAGCGGTAATCCCGGCGCAGAGGCCGTCGTACCGATGATCCGGATGTCCTGGAGCAGATCGGGCAACGCGTCGCTCACGTATGCGAACGTCACGCAATCGATCGCCGCGCAATCGGCTTCCGCTGAAGCCAGCGCACGCAGCACGTTCAGGTGCGAGCCGAGGGCTGCAACCGATCCGAAGAATCGTCCGCCGCGCGCATGCGGCGCGACCGCATGCCGGAGCGCGTTCATCCCGCTGTGCGAATCTCCACCGTTGAATGCGGCCCGCAGCCCGCGGCATGCCGCGAGCGTCGTCGCGCCGCCCGCATGCGCGCGCGCCGACACGGCCAGCACGCTGCTGTAGTGCGCGCCGTGGCAACCGTGCGCATCGAACACCGGTGTCGCGATCAGTCGCACGACATCGCGCAGGCCCAGCATCCGGTACGGGTAGCCGCAGGTCTGCGACAGCAACAGATCGTCGCGCCGCCACAGCGCGTGCAGGTCGTCGAAGGGTTCGTCGGGAAGCGTGATATCGGCGGGCCCGCCCGCGTTCGCGAACGCATCGAGCGCGTCGCGCAGCAGTGCGCGCCACAGCGCGTCGTGGCGCGGCGTCACGTTGTACATCGGCAGGGCTGCGATCCATGAGCTCATGCGGGCATTCTACGCATCGACGCTCGCGCAGCGGAACCCGGTTCGATCACGGCAAAACGGGGGCGGAACGTGGCGCAGCGCGCCCGAAGCTTATCGGCCCCGCGTCGATAAGCAAATGCGAATCGATTGGTTGGCCGCACGGTGCGATCCCGGTACCGTCCTGATGCCTGCCCGAGCATCGCTACAGCACGTGATAACGGACAGGCCGACCGTGATCCGCGAGACACCTGCGCACCCGGGCCGAGCGCACCGGTTCAACCGCGCGTTCCCCGCACTGCCCGTTCAATCCGCCTCAACGCCATGGCCGAATATTTCGACGTCGACCACGCGCGTGCGATCGCCGCGCTCGACACCCGCTTCACCGCCCGCACCGAGTGGCCGACCTGGCTGCTGGTCGTCGCGATCTACGGCGGCTGGCTCGCCGTGCTGCTGCTCGTACGCGACGGGACCCTGTCGCTCGCGGCCGCGACGCCGCCGCTGATCCTGCTCGGCGCGTGGCACCTGTCGCTGCAGCACGAGCTGCTGCACGGCCATCCGACGCGCTCCGCGCGCGTGAACAGGCTGCTCGGCTATCCGCCGCTGACGGTCTGGTATCCGTACACGCTGTATCGCGACACGCATCTCGACCATCACCGCGACGAAGACCTGACCGTGCCGGGCGTCGATCCCGAAACGAACTACGTCACGCGCGAACGCTGGGCGCAGCTGCCGCGCTGGCGCCGCGTGCTGACGGTCGCACGCAAGACCTTCGTCGGACGCTTCATCGCCGGGCCGCCGCTGAGCGTCGCCGCGATGGGCGTCGACGCATTCGCCGCGTTTCGTCGCGGCGACTTCCGCTATCTGCCGATGTGGGCGACGCACGTCGCCTGCGTGGTCGCGCTGCTCGGGTGGCTGCAATGGGCGATCGGCGTGCCGTGGTGGTATTACCTGCTCGCGGTCACGTGGCCCGCGTTGTCGATCGCGATGATCCGCTCGCTGTACGAGCACCGCGCCGCCCCGCATCCGAAGGCGCGCATCGCGATCAATGAGGCCGGCTTCGCGATGCGGCTGCTGTACCTGAACAACAACTATCACCTCGTCCATCACGACCTGCCGAAGCTGCCGTGGTACGACCTGCCGCGCGCGTACCGGATGCGTCGCGACGCGTATGCGCAGAAGTGCGGCGGCTTCGTGATTCGCGGCGGGTACCGCGAACTGCTGGCGCGCCATGCGTGGACGCCGACCGATACGCCCGTGCATCCATTCGACCAGGGCACGGCGTCGTTGTCGACGGGGAGCGGCGTGAAGGTGGCGGTGGTCGACAAGGTGTTGCAGATCAGTACGTGACGTTCGGCGAAGGCGCCGGATTCGGCAAGGCAGGCAACGGGCCGCACGGCCGCCGATTCGTCCACCCCACCGCACATTCCTTAGAGGCCAGTTCAAAAAGGCTGCTCGATACGCCTGAAGATGTTCCAACAGACAAGCGAGCAACCGAGTTTCAGGAATGCTTCGTGAATGTCGGCACGTCGCTCGAAGCGAGTGCGTAGGCGACGAAA